>JAAZKR010000131.1 GCA_012799725.1 Oligosphaeraceae bacterium
GGCCAAATGTGCGGCTGCCGCCATATTCGGCGCTTATTTTGATGTCACCATTCCGGTTCATGCGTGAGCGTGCCGCAAATCTTCCGCTGTCTTCACTGATCATGGCGCGGCTGCGATAGATGTCACGTGATGCGAAGAAAGGTTTCCCGGCAAGCGATAAACTCTTAAATCGCCACTCTTTTGCCGGCGGCACCGATTCTTCCCAAGGATTCCACCAGTGAATCTCCAGACAGTCTTCAAGAAAATGATATGTGGCATACAAAACGCCGCGCGGAGAGCCCCCACGCAGAAAAAGTGTATCATTTGCACTGGCTATGCTCCACGCCTCTTCAGAAAGTGATTCATCTTCTTCCAGTACGATTTGGGCAATTCGTGAATTCCCGCAGACTATGCCGCCACTGACGACTTTTCCAAGATAGTGTACAAGCTCTTTCTGGGCAGTCTTCAATGCCGCCGCCGGTGATTCCGGCAAGAGGATTTTGATTCCGGCAACGGATGCTTCCGGTATTGTTGGACGGATACCGCTAAAGTGTACTTCGTCAAAATAAATTGGCTGTTTGCTACTCCAGTTACGCAGCAGAACCTGGCATTTGACAGCACCCTCCGGAACAGTGCCCGCGAGCCGGAAACGGCTCCAGCGCCCCTCGGATTCATGCTTACTTATATTAATTGCAACGCTGTCTTCACCGGGAACAGTAAAAAAAGCATAGATGGTCGGAGCCGCGCCATAGTACCAGCCAGACACTTCAAAGGGTGTACCGGGTGCAACTTCAAATGGATAACTGCCCGCCTCGCAATAAGATCTGCCGGCCAGACATTTTACGGAATATTTTCCCCCCTTGGCCTGTTCAGTAGTGCGTTCATATACACCTCGGAAAAATGCCGCCTCTGATTCAAAACCGCCAATTTGCTCGAAGGAACCATTCCGGAGCATTTCCACTCCGCCCTTTACTCCTTCGAAAACTGGAAGTGTCCCATCAAAACTGATATTGCGGAAATCAGCAGCTCTTTGACTATTGAATGTACGCAGAAGTAATGAGCAGGAAACTGCGTTTTCTGGAATAAGGTCTTCAACCTGGAATTCTGACCACTCTGGTTTGCCGGATATATATAACTGTACCGGCTTGTTGCTGCCGTCAGATAATTTAAAAAAGGCAAACACAACACCAGCTCCGCCCCTGTGCTCACCCTTGAACACAAAGGGAGTTTTGGGCACTACATCAAATGGAATGCTGGCAGCCTCGCAGTAATGCATTCCTTCCTGTTTAAGACAACGTGCAAATATCTCGTTGCCGTCATTGATGCGCTGATATGCGCCATCCCAGCCCAGGGCTCGCGCTTCACTATCATATGTTTTGACAAAATTGCCGTTTTCAAGCAGCTCTGTCGCATATATCCAACAGCAAATAATCAGTAAAAACAACGTTAATTGACGCATGGGTACTTCCTCTGGACTAAAGTGATCTTAAAACTATTTTATTTCTAGGTATTTTTACTTCATTAACTTAGGGAAACATAATCCATAAAGATGATTTGGCAAGCAATGAAACAGGACTCTCAAATGCTTGTAACCAATAAATAGTAACACCTCAGTCTTCTGCAGCATTTCCGAAGCATTGGTTTAACGTGGCAATACATGGAACCTATGGAGCCAACACTCTTCATTTAACGCTTTGGCAGTCACACCTGCGACGCTATCCCGTAAAGTTGCCTTGGCGTTCTTGGCGTTCTTGGCGGTTAAATGAAGAAGCATCAACCACCAAGAACGCCGAGGACGCCAAGCAATTAAGTCAGCACTACAGAAGACTGACGGATTGCCGGGCAGTTATCACAGTGCCGGCTTAACGCGGCTTGGCAGCTCTTCCCTTTTGCCGGCGCTGCAAGCTTCTCCAGCTGCCACAGCCCTTGATAAATTGCCGTGCTGTTTCCTCAGTGGATTGGCTCTGCCAACCTCCCTCTATATCATTATTATATGTACTGCTGCTCTCCGGCATCGACGGCATCTCCGTCATTTTTTCGCCGCCTGTCGCTGCTCCTGTGCTCGGTTGCGCTTCTTTTTTGATCTGCTCCCAGGCCATCAGGCTATACTCCAGGCCTTCGGCAGCGTGACTGTCGCCCGGCTGCATCCTCAAGATTTGTCTATATGATTCGTAGGCTTGCAGCAATGCGTCGGGGTTCTGTGTTTCCGCACCCAGCTCGATGGCCCGTCGCTGAAGCTGCCGCAGTTCTGTACCTTGGGCGCATTGCAATCCGACAACCAAGCAAACCGGCAATAATAGCATATTTTTTGCCATAGTGACCTTGGGCAAATCCAGATCGCTGCTGAGCAGAACCAGGGCAAGCAGTGCCACTGCCGCCAACAAAACTATGCGCTGACCAGGCAGTCTGACAGCGGTAATCGGAGCGCTAGCCATTTGTTGCAGCGTCACAGCCAGGTCCGCCACAAACTTGGCGGAGTCGCCATTATTGCAAATTAGGCGACTTGGGCTTTTTGCGTTTGCCAAAGCCCTCTTCAAAGCGTTCAGCTCTGCCGCACTGGGGGAATTTTGACAGAACACAAGACAAGGCCAACGGCATGCCGACCAAGCAGCCGGATCGAGGCCGCCTGCTGCCGCCCTGAATCCTGAGGTCAGCACCACAAGATGCACTTGTACGCATCCCGGCAAAGGCGGCATGCTCTGTTCGGCCAGATGCAACGCTTTCGCGAGGTCTGCACCATAACCCTGCCACCGCTCCGGCTCGACCTCAGCCAGTGCCTGCCGCCAAAGTGCCGGATCGGAGCTCGCCGGCAAATCCAGCAAGGCTTCATCCGCAAAACTGAGCAAGCTGAACTCCCAATTCGGTAAATATTGTCTGAGTTGGAGCAGCAGCTGCTTGGCTTGCTCAAATTCTGCGCTTATTTCCTCCGGACTGTGCAAAAGCACATTGACTTGCATAAGCTCCGCTCCGCCCGTCTCTCGCGGCGATTCGACAAAACAAAACAATGACAGCAACAAAGCAAGAGCCAGACAAAAAAAGGGCATCCAGAGGCTGAGGCGACTGCGCCGCACCCCTAAGTACCCGGCTTTCTGTAAACTGCGCTCAGCTTGCTCAAGACTGTAACGCGCTCTACCAAAGAAAACCAAAGCACAAAATATTGTGACCAGCAGAATAAAAAACATGGAGATTCACCAAATAACGGGTCTGCAAAGCTGGAATACCGACTTAGATTATACAATATAGCCCGAATTTCCGCAGGACAAAGAAAAGGATGCCGCCAACCCGGCGTCTGAAAGCATCCGTCCACTAAAAAACACCCGTTGTACCGGTGACAGCCGCATCTGCTTGACCGGACTATTTTTTCAGAAAGCTCTTATCATGGCTGATCTTAGCGTCAACCTGCCCGGATTACAGTTACGCAATCCGGTCATCGCCGCCTCCGGCGCCTTTGGCTACGGCAGTGAATACCGAGACCTGCTGCCCTTCGAACAGCTGGGTGCAATCACCGTCAAAGGAGTGTCTCCCTTTCCCTCAGACGGCAATCCCACCCCGAGAACCGCAGAAGTATATGGCGGCATGCTAAATGCTATAGGACTGCAAAACCCGGGCCTGAAAAAATTCATCTGCGATGCACAATACCTGCCCTTTTTGCGTACACTGCCCTGCCCGGTAATCGTCAATATATGGGGGCGCAGCATAGAACAGTATGCCGAAGTAGCTGCCGGTCTGGAAGAGGAACGACAAGGCATTGCAGCACTTGAAATCAATATTTCATGTCCGAACATCAAAGAAGGCGGCATCGCTTTCGGCACCGACTTGAAATTGGCTGCCAAGGTGGTCGCCGCCGTGCGCAAAGTCAGCAGTCTGCCATTGATCACCAAGCTGAGCCCAAATGTCAGCAATATAGGTGATTTCGCCAAGTGTGCAGTAGATGCCGGCAGCGACATGGTATCGCTCATCAATACCATGCCTGGCATGGCCATAGACTTGGAAAGCCGACGTCCCTTGTTGGCCAATGTCAGCGGCGGCTACAGTGGTCCGGGAATCAAGCCCATAGCGCTGCGCATGGTGCATGAGGCGCGCAAGGCGATCAAAGCTCCCATCATAGGCATGGGAGGTATAAGCAATGGCAGAGACGCCTTGGAATTCATGGTGGCCGGCGCAGATGCAGTTGCGGTAGGCACCGCCATCTTCGCAAATCCACAATGCCTGCTGCAAATCCCACAGGAAATGGAGCAATGGCTCGACCGGCAGGGAATTAAAAAAGTAAGCGAAATCAGTAATAGCCTTAAAATCTAACTTCGTACCATTCTAAAGTTAATGTGCGAAGTTTAGTAGTGAATACGAACTACAGTCATCCCGCAGGCAGCAAAAAACAGCATGTTTAACCCTGTTTTGCGCTCGGCCAAACTGTTTTTTTAAAAAACCATTTTTGTTTTTTCGATTTTTCCCGCTCGATATAGAGGCTGCAGACAGGATAGGTAAAGCAATTCGAGCGCTCCTGCTTATCGGCAGAAAAAGTCGTCAGTCGGGCTAAAAACCGGGATCATACATAGTCAATGTCTTACAGCACAAGCTCTTAAATAGAGCCGCAGCTCGATGACTTGTCCTGAAAATCTGCGTGCATCCGTGCAATCTGCGGATAAAATGCTGCCTAGATACTTTGGGACGGGGTTAGCTAATTTTGGGAACCGTGATCTGTAATCTATGGGACGGCTGTGAATACGAACTACTTCAAGGCAAAGCCTTTTTGTTATTGCTCATTGGTCAATAGTCAATGGCACTACAGTCAGTCAGACCTTCCGGTTTGAATATGGGTAGCGGCTTGAAAAGCTACTCGAGTTTGGCAAAACTTCAAGTGCCTTGGAAGCCCGATGGCTAACCATGCATGATCTCGGGTGACCGAACCCTGAAGGGCGAGAAAACCCGAGGCAAGACCTCCCCAAAAATCAGCGCCCGGAGAGCCCACAATATGCTGGTTTTCAGCCAGATTGCTTTTTCCTGTCGGCCTTGCATGTCATGTTTCAAGCATGAATGTGTTCAGCCTGCGGCTTTGCGCTGCAAGTACTTAACCAATCTCAATCCCAAGCCTGAGGTAGAAGCTCCCAAAACCTGTCCAATACAGCCATGAAGATCATTTTCGCACCGGATTCTTTCAAGGGCACTTTGCGCAGCCCAACAATCTGTCAGGTACTCCAGGACGCATTCAGAGCCGAGCTGCCCGAAGCCGAATTGCTAAGCCTGCCCATGGCTGATGGCGGCGAAGGCAGTGCCGAGGCCGTGCTCGCCTCCGGCTGGGGACAACCACATGAGGCCAAGGTACACGATGCCTTGGGACGACCAGTTAAGGCAAAATTTGCTTATGACGCCGAACGTCGTCTGGCTATACTGGACATGGCTTCAGCCAGCGGCATAGAACTGCTGCAAAAATATGAACTCAACCCTATGCTGGCCAGCAGCTACGGCACCGGAGAGCTCTTGCTCGCCGCCAAAAACATCGGCGCTCAAGAAATCATCTTGGGCATAGGTGGCAGTGCTACTGTGGACGGTGGTGCGGGCATGGCACAGGCCCTGGGCTGTCGCTTACTGGATCACGATGGACAAGAGTTGCCCGCTGGCGCAGCTGCACTGCATACGCTTGCTACGATCAACGCAGAAGCACTGCAAGCATGGCGCGAAATCAAGATCACTGTAGCCAGCGATGTCGATAACCCGCTCTGTGGTGACAAGGGAGCAGTAGCTATGTTCGCCAGACAAAAAGGCGCCGACGAAGAAATGATGCCGAAACTGGAGGCCGCGCTGCAAAACTGGGCCGCAATCCTGAAAAATTCTGGTTTCATCAACGATGCTGTTCAGCCCGGCGATGGCGCCGCCGGCGGTCTGGGTTTGGCGCTCCGTGCCCTGCTGAAAGCCGAAACCCGCTCCGGGGCACACTTGCTCGCTGAAATGCTGAACCTGAGACAACATTTTGCCGGTGCCAACCTGATAATCACCGGTGAAGGGCACACCGATGAGCAGACCCTGCACGGCAAGCTGCCCGCAGTAATAGCCGAACTCGCCGCCGAACAGGGCCTGCCCTGCATCCTGCTGTCTGGAGCTGTTGCGGGTGATCAAGCACTGCTGCGCGAGAAATTCTCAGCTATATTTGCCACACTTAGTGACCTGGCACCGCTATCCGAGGTATTGGCCAACGCCGAAAAAGACCTTTATGACCGCGCCAGAGCAATCGCGGCAACCTTGAAAATCCGAAGCTGAACGGCAATTCAAAATTCAAAAGATTGGCTCATAACTAGAGAGCACCCAAAAAGGTACAGGCTGACGGATAGAAAAGCATTTCGAGCCGGGCTTGTCGATAACGCAACTGTTCGGCTCCCCGGCATCTCCAACCGGTCACAAGACCGTCAATTGATTCGCCGCAAGACGCAAGCAGCATTACTCGATGCTATATGCTTCCAACCAGCAACAGCTTTTCCTCCATGCCTCTGTAAAATCATGGCGATGCTTAATCCTAAAACCTGCGTTCATCTGCGTAATCTGCGAATTAAAAGCGCCCGGAACCCTTTTGGAGGACACGGTCTAACTATCTCGCAAGCTGTGGACAGGGTGGACAGGGTGGATCTGTCGATTTAGCCAAGCAATAATGCCGGGCTAATATGACGTTTTGCATAACCCCATAAAATACAAGCCCCCTCAAATGCGCAATTTTTTTAGATCAATATCTGGCCGCTTACGGCACGCTTTGCGTGGGCGGCGTTTTTATTGGGCTTTAGGCGGCATCGTGCTACTGGGTTTCCTGCTACGCCTTGTGGTCAGTTTGCAGCTCTATCACAGCCCGGCGGTACAATCACCTCTGACGGTCACTGACATGGCCACCTATAAACGCCTGGCTTTGGAGATACGCCAAGGCAATTGGCCGGATTTCTTCGATTATCAGCCTTTCTATTACACTATTTTTCTGCCGCTTCTGTATATTTTCGCCCCCGACGGTGCGCCCTGGGCCGCTTTGGCAGCACAGTTACTACTGGGCACAGCCACAATATGGCTGGTCGGAATCAGCGCTGCAAAGCTCTATGGACGCCGAGCCGGCTGCCTGGCTGCAATACTGCTGGCACTCTCACAATTTCACATCCTTTATACGCCATACCTATTACTGGAAGTGCTGCAAAGCTTCTGGATGGCACTCATTTTTTATTATACCTTAAAAGCGTGCAAGAAAAACAGAGCGTTGGAATGGTTGTTGCTGGCTCTTTTTTGTTCGTTTTCCACCTTAACCAGAGGCAATGCCCTGCTCTTCGTGCCAGGCATCCTGGCTCTTGCGCTGTATAAAAATTGGCAAGAGCCGCGAAAAGCCGCCACCCTGGTGCTGCTCTTCCTGCTGCTCTTCTATCTACCCCAGCTGCCATACTCCATACGTAATTATCGTTATTTTGGACGTTGGCGCGGACCATCCGTGGCCCAGGACAAAGTACTCGCTTTAGGCAATTCACCGGAAGCACCACCGGGTGGCTTGGAATACCCGCGCAGCTATCATATCTGGTGTAATCAAAGCGATGATCCCGACCCCGCCAAACGCATCAGCGCCGGGCGCCAAATACTGCAACGCCTCAGACATGAGCCGCTCGTATTTTTGGAGCTCAAATTCCGCACTCTGCTTCTGTTTTGGGACAGAAGCGAAATCCCCAACAATGTCTCTTTGCTTGCTGCTCTTCGCCATAGCCCATTACTTGCTTGGCTTCTGCCTTTTGCCGTCATCGGCAGTCTGGGGCTGGCCGGCTTCTTTTATAGCCTGTATCCTTTCAAGACAGGCAGGCTTTGCCTGGTCTATGCCATCTTGGCATATTGCCTGGCAACTGTAGCTTTCTATATGCTGGCACGTTTCCGCGTTGGCGCCCTCCCGCTGCTATGCATGGCCGGCGGCGGCGCACTGCGCATGCTCATGCCGGCATCACAACAAGATGACAGTCAAACACAAAGGATGCGTCGGCAAACACGTTGGCTGCTTCTGCTTTTTGCGGTCTTAATCGTTAACTTCGCCTATGCTCATTATCATCATTATTTGGAACCGGCTTTCATGCGACGCTTCCTACCTTACGGCACAGCGCTGGATCACCCACAGGAATTGGTCTTCTACGACCACGGCGCGCTCAATCACGGCGGCACAGTGCTATGGCCGTTGTCAGAAAAGCAAACGCTTTTATTTGAAAAGCAGTTCCTTATCCCCCCCGAATTCAAAGAACAAGTGCAAGGCCGTGAAGCCATGGTCCTGCTGCGCGTCTTCTATGACCGCAACGCCGTTTTTAAAGCAACACTGCAACACAACAAGCAGGACTACGACCTCTTTGATATACATCAGGAACGCATGAATAATTGGCTGCGTTTCAAACTGCCCAAGTTGAATATGCAAAATGGAACAGTAACCCTGCGCTTCAAGCTGCAAGCCATAAAAGGCGAATTTGCAACGGCCCTTGATCAGTCTAGACAATATGGACGCAGTAGCCTGCAAAACAAAGCGGGAGAAATGACCCCCCTGCACATGGAAATCTGCGCCGAACTGCAAATTCTTAAATAAAACCTGGTGCCTAAAATTGGCACTTTGCACACTCGTGTAGCCTCTTGTCTGGAAAAATGCATATAATATGACAAGTTTTGGACGAAAAAGATTGAAAATGTTTATTTGGGGCTTATATTCAATCAAAAGCGAACAAACATCGTCAAATTCTTGCTACTTTCATGAGCATACCCGCCCACAAGCTTTTGAACGCGGAACGCGAACAGCACATTTTGGAGCTTCTGCGCCGCTCTGACGCCTTGAGCGTAGCCGCATTAAGCGCCAGCCTCGAGGTCTCAGAGGCTACTGTGCGCCGCGATTTGCAAAGTCTGCATGAACGCGGCTTGCTCGTGCGCGTGCACGGAGGGGCGACACTGCACGGCGTGACCCAGCCCGAAATGCTGTTTTCGGACAAGGAGAGCAAGCAGGGAGCGGAAAAGCAACGCATTGCCGCTGCTGCCTTGGAACTTATCCAGCCCAATGACAGCATCTATCTGGATGGCGGCAGCACCGTCTTGCAACTGGCCAGATTACTTGAAGCCAAGCCGGGACGCCTGACTATAGTAAGCAACTCACTCATGGCAGCCTATCTATTGATGGAAAGCCGCCATAGACTGATTCTATGCGGTGGAGAATTCAGGCCGTTGAGCCGCACATTGGTCGGCCCCCTGAGCACGCCGGTACTGCAAAGCATCAGTGTTGATAAAGCCTTTATGGGCAGCATAGGGCTGACTCTGGAAGACGGGCTAAGCACCACTGATGCCAACGAAGCTTTCACCAAAAAACAGATCATCAGCCGCTCCAGGCAGGTCATCTTGTTGGCAGACCACAGCAAATTCGGTCGTCCCTCATTTGTCAACAGCGGTGCCTTGCAGGACTTGGATGTGGTCGTCAGTGATGCCGTGCCCCCCGAATTCCGGGAGCGCTTTGATGAGCTGGGCATACGCTTGATCCTGGCCGAATAACAGAAGCAGCAAAAGCAGCTCGAAGCACAAAAAACTTTCAATCCAACCAAGCTTGAAGCTTGGGACAAGCCTGCTGATACACTTACAGCCAAGGGCTTAAACAGAGCACATGTTCGATTTCTGATCTTGAAAATCTGCGCAATCTGCGCAATCTGCGGACAAGCTCTCCATCAGCAATCCGCAGCCCATGGAGGGCTGTATAATCTAACCGGGTCACACCCAATTGTTTCAATCCTTTCGATTTGTGAGGACGATTTTCGTTCGCCTTGCGAGTAACTTAAAACTGAAAACTGTTAATGGGAGATTCTATGTCTACTGCTATAGTCATGCCCAAGGCTGGCAACACGGTTGAGGAATGTCTTTTAAGCAAGTGGCGCATCCAGGTCGGCGATCAGATCACGGTAGGTCAGGTCATAGCCGATATCGAGACCGATAAATCGGCCATCGAGGTGGAGAGCACTGCCGAAGGTACAGTGCTGGCTTTGTTCGCCAAAGAGGGCGACTTGGTGCCGGTGCTCACCAATATCTGCGCTGTAGGCGCACCTGGCGATGATTATGCTGACTTGGCACCGCAAGGCGCTGCCCCGGCAGAAGCACCCGCTGAAAAGACGCCGGAGGCTGCTGCTCCTGCCGCCGCACCTGCTGCTGCCCCCGCCACCACCGCTCCGGCGGCTGCCGCACCCGCCGTTGACAATGCCCCGCTCAGCCCCAGAGCACGCAAATTTGTGGCAGAACACCCCTTTGTGTTGCCTGCGCTTTCGGGCAGCGGAGCCCAGGGCCGCATCATGGAACAGGATGTACGCGCTGCCTGGGAACGTTCACCTCGTCTTAGCCCGGTAGCGGCAAGCATGGTCGCAGCCGGTCAGCCAGTTCCCGCTGAAGGCGGCACAGGCTTGGCTGGCATGGTGCTCAGCAGTGATTTGA
>JAAZKR010000132.1 GCA_012799725.1 Oligosphaeraceae bacterium
TCCTTTGCGGTTATCTTTGCGTCCTTTGCGGTTATCTTTGCGTCCTTTGCGTCCTTTGCGTCCTTTGCGTCCTTTGCGGTTATCTTTGCGTCCTTTGCGGTTATCTTTTTTCCCCTCACCACCCAGGCCGCCAGTCTGTACATTACATCATAGTCTATGGGATGGCTGTGAAAAAAATTGCGTGATCGCCTGGCGTCAACATGCTGAAATGTCTAAAAATAGGCTTATAGCCGGTTGTTTGCTGCTGCAACTCGTTTTTTTTCGCGGTTGCAGTTGACAATGTCGATTCAGGAATTAGCTTATTTTATGCTTTAGGCGAATTAACTTTAGTCGCTAAGGGGCTGTGAAAAAAATTAAGGCGACAGTTTTGGAATTATTTTGAGCTGTTTTTCTTTTCTTCTGGCAGGAGAGGGGAAAGGCAGCCGAAAGAAACCGGAAATGTAAACTTAATTTTTGCACGGCTCTTAACCCCGACTAATCACCAACAATACAGTAAAAGGAGTTATTATGAGCGCTGATACTCACGACAAGAAACAACTTGCCGCTGAAGCGTCGTCCCTAGTTGTCGATAACACAGTCATCAACGAGAGCGAACTGGGTAGTCTCAGCATTTCCAAGAGTGTGATTGCCATGATTGTACGCAAGTATACGCTGGAAGTTGAAGGCATTTCACGTTTTGCGCCGCAGAGGCTGGTTGAGGGACTTGCTGACATGATCAGCAAGCGTAACTACGAGCGCAGCATACAGATCGATTTTGAAGATGATGCCGTGCTTATTAGCCTGACCTTGATCGCCAATTTCGGCTATCCGTTGGCAGCAGTAGTTGAAAAACTGCAACAACTTCTCAAAGAGAAAGTCGAAGAGGCGGTTGGCATCAAAGTGAAGAAAATCAATGTCTTTATCAAGGACTTGGAAGAGTTTGATGAGTTGCTTCCTGCTGAGAAAGAGAATCTAGATGAGGCATAATCCAAGCATCAAGGAGGTGCCGGTATGATGGTAACTAAGATAGGCGAGTTTTTCAAAACCTTTTTTTCATATCTGGCTGATCCCATGTATCAATCCGGCTTCATCACCGGCATTGCTCTGGTGCTGCTTATCGGCTTGATCATTTGGCTGGTTTATTATTGGCGCAAAGGACGCGGCGATATAGCGATCAGCGATGAAGGCGGCTTGTTCATGCTTTCCGGTCAGGCTCTGCGAGCCTTCTTGAGACGCATCGTGCAGGAGTTTTCTGAAGCCGAACTGGTGACTTGCCGGGTGGCAAGCAAACATGATGCCTTGAGTCTGACTCTGTACTTGGAAGTACAGCCCGGAACAGATATAGTTGGCATACGCAATAAGTTGCGCCAACGTATCTTAGCGGAGGCAGCCAGCAAGTTGGGCATCTCTGAGCAGATCAAGAATATCAATATACGCATCAGCAAGATGCGGGAGCGTAACGGCGAGGAGATTCCCCGGGACGCAACGACACCCTAAAACAAACAAATCACAGCATAAAAAAAGAAGACCCGCGGCGGCGTTTAAACCACAGCGGGTCTTTTTGCTTAGTGCCTCTTCTTTATTGCACCAAGCCTCTTCAGCGGCTCAATATTTTATTTCCACCGCCTTACCCAGTTCTATGGACTGTTCTTCAGCCATAACCATGCGGAATGAGTCGCTTATCTCATCGATATTTTGGTATTTGTCCGGTGTTACTTTATCGTAGATGCATTGTACAAAATAGCACAGTCCTTTATGCCAACCGGTGGGCAACGTATCATTGTCCAGCTTTGGTGTTTCTACCGTGCCGTTTTCCCAGTGTATTTTATAGCCGCTGTTATTCAGCTGCAAGGTGGCTTTTTCGCAGATAATCAGAAAGCTCATCTCGAAGGGCACGGTTTTTGCTGCACCCCAGCCGCCTTCAGCGGTGATTAGTATGTCATCTCCAAAATCATATCTGGCAATTACGTGATCTACGCTGCGGTCGCTGCGCAGTGCTTTGGCACCGAAAGCACTGACCGCTTTTGGCCGGCCAAAGAAATAGCGCACTTGGTCGACATCATGCAAATGCATGTCAAGCAAAGCACCCCCGCAGTGCTCGTAGGATGTAAACCAATTTTGCCAGGCGCCGCCGCCGTCGGTGGTTGGCGAGATGCGTCTGAAATTGGCATATTTCAACTTGCCTAATGCGCCGCTATCATAGAGTTCCTTGGCGTGCCTATACTCCGGCCAGGCACGAATGCACAGCCCTACATTGAAATAACGCGGGCTTTTTTTGACGGCTGCGACGATTTCCTCTAATTGCTCCAGAGTACGGCAGATAGGCTTTTCGCAGAAAACATGTTTATCCGCAGCCAGACCGGCCAGGATCATGTCTTTATGCCAAGGCGTGGGTATGCATATATCAACCATATCAATGTCAGCCTTTTTGATCATTTCCAGACCATCGGCATATACTTCGATATCGCTGAAGTCCAAGGGCTGTGAGTTGTCAGCATCTCCGATGTTTCCCCAAACATCGCTGATATTGCCCTTGCGCCGCTCCGGGTTGATGTCAGCAACAGCGACTACTTCAGCTATGGGGTTGTTTTGGTGTATGCGAAAGTGAGTGGTGCCCATAAAACCCAGGCCAATGATACCAATGCGTACTTTTTTCGACATGATGACTCCTATAATTAAATAGTGAAAAGAGCTAATAAAAAGATAACCGATCTTATGGGAATTGCCAATCGCTTAGCTTTTTTTGGAAAGAAACGGCGCGTTTTCTATACTGCTTAAAGACGGCAAAGATAACCGCAAAGGACGCAAAGAACGCAAAGGACGCAAAGGATGCAAAGATAACCGCAAAGAACGCAAAGAACTTGGCGCGGACTGATCGTCCGCAACCCAGTTGAAAGCCTCAATCCACAGATTACACAGATTATACAGATGCTGCGCTAATCTGAGTAAATCTGCGGATAAA
>JAAZKR010000133.1 GCA_012799725.1 Oligosphaeraceae bacterium
AAGAATACCGTGCAGCCGCCTTTTTCCGGTACTTGTAGCTGAAAGGAAACTCTGAAATCATACCCTTCCGGAATCCCTTCTTTACGCCCAACGCTGATATGTCCAGAAGCACCGTTACGAAGTACCTTCAATGCATACTGACCTGATTGTACCGGAGTTGTGACTAGTTCAAAACTATCGCTCACACTTATATTCCAGATGATCGGAGAATCACCACTGATTTTACCGGTTGGAAAAGGGGTTGATGATTGAAAAGGAAACGATTCGAAATCTTCCTGCAAAAACAACTTGGTGAAACGGATGGCTTCTGTACCGAACGTATCCATTATTGTAAATACAAAAGTCAAACTCAAGGTCAAGATTCTTAGTAGCTTATCCAATTTCATAGCTTCACTTCTCTTTTTTTTGTATCAATCTGCGCTTGCAGACAATACGGACCACAAACCAGTGTTGGTCTTAGGCAGTTCCGTAATGCCTAAACCCACAGTATGCCCATCACAAGCGACATAGTTCAAACGTCCACCATGGACTCGATCCACTAGAAAAAGGCCAGAACCACTTCCTGCTAATGTCACTGGATGCACGGTACCCATCGCATAATCACTCAATCGTGCTTCAATGAAAGCCATGGTTTTGGAAGGTGAACTTATATGGGTCTCTATTCGACATGTGGCCGGCGCCTGAGCATAATTGTAGAGGCCGACATGACCGGAGGTTTTTGCCCTGGCTTTAAACATGGCATTATTGGTGTTAGCTGCATTTATTGCATAGGTGAGAAATACTTCTTCTAATAAATTTTTAGTCCGTTTTTCAGCGACAATATTATGGCACTGCAAACGATTTAGACTTGCATTCTCACGGCATCCAAGATAAGTCGCCAGCTTGAAAATATAGGACTCACTATCTTCTAGGTGGTATTGATAACGCCCATAGGGATAAGTTCCGGAATAATCATCAAGATAAAGCGCTACCGCCAGACCAAATTGTTTCAGGTTGTTTTTGCAGGCGACATCCCTAGCTTTCTCACGGGCTTTGCTCAATGCCGGCAAGAGCATCGATGCAAGAATAGCGATAATCGCTATAACTACCAAGAGTTCTATCAGCGTGAATTTGCGACGAATCAAACGAGTTTTGTTCATGCGCGCATCAACCTTTGTCCTTTTAGTTAGACCTTTCATTGTCAGCTCCTTTCCAACCTTTGTTTTTTTTAAGTTACATCTTCCATTGCCGGCACCTTTTCTATCAAACAAAAAAATCAGCGATTTGGATTTTCCTTGAAGATTTCATCGTTGCACATTTTTCCGATGTGTTCCTTGATTGCCGCCACTGCCGCCACCGGATCCTGTTTCCGAATTGCGTCTAAGATGTCCAGATGGTGTTGGTGCGTTTGTATCAAATCATCATTTTGCCAAGGTTGTTTAAAGACTGCTGGAATATATAGCAAGGTATGGAGTTTTTTGAGCAGCTTATCATGTGAAGCTGCTATCAGTGCCCGGTGGAAATCGCGATCCAGATAAGGGAAGCGCTTAAAATCTGCACGCTTTACGGCTTCTTCAGCTTCCTCCATGATCAGCATCATGCGCAGGATGTCCTCCCGTGTGGCACGTTCACAGGCCAGGCGTGCGGCTTCCGCCTCGATCGCGCTCCGGACCGCATAAAAAGTCCGGTTTGTCGTATTGCTGTAATCAACACGTCGATAGCCTTTTTGGGGAAGGCACTCCAAAAGTCCTTGTCCCTCGAGTGACATCAGCAATTTCCGGGAATTGCTCCGGTTCAAGGAAAACTTGCTGGCGATCGTGCGCTCGCTGAGCAACTCATCCTTGCTCGCTTCCGGAGAAGCAAGATATTCCCGAATTTGATCTTCTACAACGGCTAAATCAGACATAAAATGCCTCCGTAATTGGCATGAAAACGACCTGTCAAACAAAAAACTGGCTGAGCTGGCAGTCTGGTTGAACTGGTTGCCAGTTCATATTGTAGTACCTTTTTCAATAAATGTCAAGTCTAAATGTGATTTTTTTTCTTTTTCTTTTTTGTCTTGTAAGGTGTCAGTGAACCTGGGTAGGCGAGGAATTCTTTTTGAACAACGAAATGCCCGAAAGGACTTGGCGCGGACTGATCACCCGTAACCCATTTTTTGTCCACGGAAAGCACGGAAAGCTCGGAAAATTTGTAGGGTTGCTGCTTTGCCGGATGGAATGACCCGCGAATTTGTGATCTGGTCTATTGTTTTCTCCGACTGATCAGTCGGGTCGGACGGATCGGACGGATCAAGTATTACGAACATCCCCCC
>JAAZKR010000134.1 GCA_012799725.1 Oligosphaeraceae bacterium
CCGTTTTTTAAGCAACATGTATATTGCGGTGAAATGATGATTCATCGCCCTGGCCAATTTGATGATTTCTTCCCCACGCCGGAAACCCGAAATCTGGTGATATGCGTGTCTGGGATTGGCGTTACCAAGGACTTTAGCGCAATTATTACCGATATTACCCCGGACTTGGAGTTAATCGGAAAAAGCCAATGCTTCCCTTTGTATTATTACGAGCGTAATGTTCATTTCCAGCCGGATTTGTTCCAGCTACAGGAGGGCGAGTACACCCGTCACGACGCGATTAACGACTTCATCTACGACCTCTGCCGTGGGAAATACGGGTTCAAGACTACGAAGGAAGATATTTTCTATTACGTCTATGGCTTGCTGCACCACCCGCGCTACAAGGAACGTTTTGCGGCTGACCTCAAGAAAAGTCTGCCGCGTATTCCCTTAGTGAAATCCGCTGACGACTTCCGCGCCTTTGCCAAGGCAGGACGCCAATTGGCCGAACTCCATCTGCGCTACGAATCCCTCGAACCATATCGCGCCCTCGAGATCACCGGACTCGAGCATAACGACTTCCGCGTCGAAAAGATGCGTTTTGCCGACAAGGACGCCAAGGACGTCATTATCTTCAATCGCCATATTCGGATTTCCGGCATCCCCCTCGAGGCCTACGACTATGTCGTCAATGGCAAGTCAGCCATCGAATGGATCATCGAGAGATACCAGGTCACCCAGCACAAGGACAGCGGCATCGTCAACGACCCCAACCAATGGCTCGATGGCACCGAACCGAGGTACATCCTCGATCTGCTCCTGAAAATCATCCGAGTCAGTCTCGAGACCATGACCATCGTCAAACAATTGCCAGAACTAGATCTTTGATGCTGTAATCCCAATCTGCGGATTGAGTCTTTTCTAGGGTCAATGATGTTTATGAGGTTTTATTTAATACATTGGGTTCTTTTTTTCTATTGCGACACTACTGCTTTCCTGGTGTCCAGGTAAAAGAATGGTGTCATCGGGCAGTTTTAAGATAATGTTTTTGATGGAGTTCATAATTTCGCTTTGGCTGCCTCCCGGGAAATCGGTTCTGCCATGCGTACCTCGGAATATGGTATCGCCGCTAAAGAGCAGCTTGTCGGCGGCAAAATAGAAACAGACACCGCCCTTGGTATGCCCTGGAGTGTGCAAGGCCTCAAACTCCAGGCCTGGAATCAGAGGCGGCTCAGCTATAGGTTGCGGCAGGCTCTCACATGCCGGTATCCAGGGAAGCAAAGCGTTGTCCGGACTCGAATAGAGCCCCCTGTCGCCAGAATGTATCCAGACCGGTATTTGATATAGACCGGTCAATTCAGGCACGGCCTGAATATGGTCAATATGCGCATGCGTCAAAAGTATAGCAACCGGTTTTAAGGAAAGCTGTTGCACGCGGCTGCTGATCTTCTCCGGCTCTGCGCCGGGATCGATAATGTAGGCTTGCAAGCTCTGTTGATTCCAGACCAGATAACAGTTGACACTGAGCAAACCAACCGGGATGACTTCAAATTTTAACATAAGGCAATTATTACGGACACGAATAAAATACAGACAGGCACCGGACCGCTTCAAAAAACGTACTATCAGCGGCCTGTTCGAGGAATGGAGTAGCGGCAAGACCGCATGCTGCGTTAGGCTTCTCCGGCCAAGCAGTGACAGGCGACCTTTCGCCCTTGCATGTCAAGCAACGCCGGTTTTTCCCGAGCACATATGGGCTTGGCCAAAGGACAGCGCGGTAGAAAAGAGCAGCCTTCATGCTTCTTGCCAGCGGTGGGGAACTCTCGCCAGGCGGCAGATGCTGCCCTGGTCCTGTCCTTGCCCGGCACCGGAATAGCAGCAACCAGCGTCTGAGTATAGGGATGCAATGGCGTCTCCATAACATCTTGACTATCGCCATACTCGACCAGACGCCCCAGATACATGACGGCGATGCGTTGGGAAATGAGTCGTACCACGCTTAGATCATGTGAAATGAACAGATAGCCTAATTGGTGTTTCTCGCGCAACTCAATGAGCAGATTAAGTATCTGTGCTTGCACCGAAACGTCCAAAGCGCTAACCGGTTCATCACAAACCACAAAACGCGGTTGCAGCGCCAGGGCTCTGGCAATGCAGATGCGTTGACGCTGACCACCGGAAAACTCGTGCGGAAAGCGATATCGGCTTGCAGGGTCCAACCCTACCTCGAGCATCAGCCTGGCAGCGGCCTCATCTCGACTTTCGCCGCCCAGCAGCCCGTGTTCCAACAAACCTTCGGTGATAAGCTCCTGCACGCTCATGCGCGGATTCAGCGACGAGAAAGGGTCTTGAAAGACCATTTGGAGATTACGCCGCATTTGACGCAGCGCTTTACCGCGCAGGCTAGTAAGCTCGGTGCCCTGGAAGATGACTCTGCCCGAGCTCACTTTCTGCAAGCCCAGGATAGCGCGTCCCAAGGTGGTCTTGCCACAGCCGGACTCGCCCACCAGGCCCAGGGTTTGGCCGGCGGGTATGCTGAGGCTGACTCCGTCTACGGCCCGCACATGCCCGACCAGGCGTGGAAAAATGCCACGGCGTATAGGGAACCAGACTTTCAGGGATTCTATCTCGAGCATATGACTCGGCACGAAAAACGGATTACTTCTTGCGATCAGCTTCCGGTATATAGGGCGGCAGCTTACGTTCGACAAAAATGGGTTTGAGCTGCGCGAAGCGCTGTCTTCCCATGATAGTAGGCACCGATGGCCAATCTTCGCCGATTAGCGGTTGAGCATAACGCAGGAAGTCATCAGTCACGTCCGCCTTATCATCACTGATCCAGGCGGCGGGGAAAGTACGTTCGGAGTTAGCCACTTCACTCAGCGGCACCTTATCGTACCTGACATTATAGATCAGCCCGGGGTCGCGCAGTATGGTAGACATGAAGCCACCCTGTCCGGCAACCGCCAGTTCCACCGCTTTTTGTCCCACGCGGTAGGCCTCATCCAAGTCTACGATCGAGGCGTAGATAGCGGTATCTCTCTGATCAGTGCCATAGGTTTGTCCTCTTGCACTGCCTTTGGCCGGCAGTCCTTTGCTGTTCAAGTAATTCACCATGGCCTGCTGCACGGTAAGCGCGCTGGCGCCGAACTGGGCATGCCCGAAGCTGTCACGCAGCAGTCCGAGTTCGCCAACATCGCAGCCTTCACTGATTACTACCAGGGCGCGTCCACGTGCTTTCACCATGTCATTGATTTTGTCGGCCATTTCTTCCATGCTCAGGCCGCTTTCGGCCATAAATATAAGCAGGGGCATTTCGCGTTTCGGGTCAGCCAATCTGGCTGCTGCCGGGATATAGCCGATACGCCGGCCCATGGCTTGCAGTACCAGCACGGGGTCTGCCGGGCAGGAGCCGCGGTTTTCCTCATCAGCATTCTGCACGATCTGTGTCCAGTAGCGCGCCACTGAGCCATAACCCGGGGTATGGTCTATAAGCTTGAATTCGCTGTCGCCCACATCGTTATCGATAGTTTTCGGTATGCCGATGCCGAGCAGGTCCAAGCCATGTTCCTGAGCCAGGTTAGCGACTTTGTGAGCCGTGTCCATGGAGTCATTGCCGCCGTTGTAAAGGAAGTAGCCGATGTTATGGGCTTTGAGAACAGCGACGATGCGCTCAAAATCCTCAAGTTGATTTTTTCTGACCTTGTAGCGGCAGGTGCCTATGGCGCCGGCAGCAGGGGTATTACGCAGAAGAGCAATCTCCTGCTCATCTTGACTGCTGAGATTGAGCAGCTCTTCTTTCAATACGCCTTCAATGCCATGCCAACCGGCGTAAACTTGGTCTATACGGTCGGGGAAACAACGCGCCGCCTCGACCACGCCACGCAAAGAGCTGTTAATCACCGGCGAAGGACCACCGGACTGCGCCACAAGTAAATTCTTTTTTGACATATATATCCTTTTTAAGGTCAAAGATTAAAGCTGACGCCCACCCTCAGGGGCGAAACCAAACGTTTAGACGCCGGAATAGGCGCTAAAGCCGCCATCGATGGGAATGACAGCGCCGGTCACAAAGCCGGCGGCCTTGTCACTGGTCAGCCAAAGCAGCGCGCCGAGCAGGTCACTGGGCTCGCCATATTTCCCCATGGGAGTATGGTTCAGTATTTTGCTGGAGCGCGGCGTGGGACTGCCGTCCGGATTGGTAAGCAGTGAGCGATTTTGATCGGTAAGGAAGAAGCCTGGGGCGATTGCATTGACCCGTATGCCTGCCGGCGCCATGTGCACTGCCAGCCATTGCGTGAAATTGCTCACTGCGGCCTTAGCAGCGCTGTAGGCCGGTATTTTGGTCAGGGGTTTGAAAGCATTCATGGAGGAAATATTGATGATCACACCGCTGCCTTTTGCCGCCATATTACGGCTGAAGACTTGGGTGGGCAGCAATGTGCCCAGGAAATTCAGGTCGAAGACGAATTTGATGCCTTCCGGGTCCAGATCATAGAAGGAGATTTGCCCCGGGTCAGGATTGTTGAAGAGCTCCCGGCAGAAAGTTTCCTGTGAGGTAGTGCCCTTGGGGTGATTGCCGCCGGCACCGTTGATTAGTATATCGCAGGGGCCCAGTTCTTTTTCTATAAGTGCATTGGCCTCTTCGATGCTGGCTCTATCGAGCACATTGCAGGCCACGCCTATAGCGCGACCGCCTTTTGCGGTGATTTGCGCAGCCACCTTGTCGGCCGCTTCCTTGCGCAGGTCAAGCACTGCCACTTTGGCACCGCATTCAGCCAAAGCCACTGCCATGCCGCTACACAGAATGCCGCCACCGCCGGTAACCAAAGCTACCTTGCCGGTCAAATCGATTTTGAATGGAACCGTCATTTTTTCTCCTTTATATGATGTTGGTTTTGAACATAAAAGTTCAAAATTTGTGTAATCTGCAGATAAAATGCGCCCGGAACCCTTTTTGGACGCGGTCCAGGTCAGAAAGACATCAACCGCGGCCTTGCAAGGGCGTAACATATTCGGCAGTTGTTTCCAAAATGGAAGAGGTTACCACTCACTGCAATTCTCTGATCAGCTGCTGGCAATTAAGGATTTTTTCCAGCAGGGTGTTTTCATTGTAATAGTAGTGGTTGCTAGCCTCGAATCCGATACGCGAATCCAGCCGGCACAGTTCCAGCAGCAGCTGGCTTTGCTCCAATTCTCCTTGCAAAGCGGTGAGCATACCGGCGCGATCGCCGATTTTGCGTCGGCGTACAAACATGATTTGCAACCAAGTGCTCATGAAATGGCATGAGCAGCCTTGGGCCACGTGCCACAAGTCCAGATAGGCCGGCATCTTTTCAGGCGGCATCTTTTTTTGGGCATCTTGCAGCACATTCATGCCCACCTGCCAGAGTTCTGCGAGCTTGCCGAAAGCCTCTTCGAAGCGTTGTCCCGGGTAGAAGTCATTTCCGCTCCAAGTGAAGATATCGTCATACGGAAAGCCGACCATGGTAGCCTTGTAGCCAGTCTCTTGGGTGAAAAGCAGATTAACCGGACCGAAGTTTTGCGGTGCAGTATAGACCTGTGCTGTGAGATTGAAGGGGAAATGCCTGAAAGCCTGATCGAAAAATGAGCAGGCCTTGCTTATTTCTTCTGCCGCCATCCCGAATTTCTGTTGCATCAATTCTTCTTTGCTCATGCTAAGCAATGGCAGGTTGCCGCCTGGATAGCCGCCCAGAGTCCAGCTTGCCATAAAGTCATCAACGCCCAATTTGCGCAGGTTATTCAAGTGTTCCTCGACCAACCCGGGCACCGGGATATAGGGCACTGCCGAATTTTCCCAAGTGTTATTAAGCTGCACTTTGGCGATAACCGGAATGCCCTTTTTGCGTGCTTTTTCAACCAGGCGCACAAATACAGGCCCCGGGCCTGGCTTGGAGATAGAGTAGTCTATCACGCTTCCCCTGATGCCGCCACAACAAGAGGTTTCCACGCCAGTCTCGCTGACCATTTGCAGTTTGACATTAGGCGGGAATGCAGCGACCAGCTCTTCGTCCCATTCGGGGGGCCAAGCCCAACTCCAGGCGATTACCTCGGCCCTTGGGCTGGCCTTATGCACACCCTGCTCTATGGCTTGCAGTATTTCCGCGATCAGCTCCGGCGCCTTTCGTTCGGCGCACAAGGGGCAATCAGGCTTGGAGTCACTCGGAGTCTTTGAGATGCAATTGGTCAGGTTTTCCGACATGGTGATGCAGAAGACGCCGCCCAATTCAGGCACTTTGCTGAACAGCTCTTCAAGCCCCTTGCTGAGCATGCTCAGCACTTCCGGATTACTGGTACAAATAGCATACATGTCCATATTAGTATTCGAGGCAGAACCACGCCAAGCAGGATGCATTTCGAAGAATTGCGAAGGCATGGCGCGTGGCTCATTGAGATAAAGTATGAGCTTTAAGCCGTGCTTTTGCAGGCGGCGTACCAGCTTTTGCAGATTTTGCAGGCGTTTTTCGCAGTCTTTGCTGTAGTCGCTTTGGCCGAACCAAGGCACCAGGCTATAAAGCACAGCCTGCATCCAAACGGCGTTGATACCGCTGGCAGCGTAGTCGGCAAGCAGTTGTTCCGGATAGGGATCGGCCTCTTCATCTAAAAGTGGATCGCCATATAGGGCGGAATAAGAATAAATAAGACGCAAGCCTTCACCGGGCGGCGGCAGGCTGATGTTTTCTTTGTATGACTTGTGCAGGAAATCGAAAGGATTTTCCTCTCTTTTCGGCAATCTCGCTACGGCCTCCTGCCGCCATTTTTTAAGTTTACCGGTCTTAATCAACTGCGTCTCATCCAGCTGCGAGTATTGCGGCGGGTTCAGCTGCGGCTTGAAATGGCCCATTTTGTGCCACAGGAAATCATCTTCCCGCAGGATATACTCCAATTTTTCTGCCGTCCAGTCCAATGCCTGCAGCAGCTGTTCATAGCTAAGCAGGTGCCAGTTTTGTCGTATAATAGTTTGATAGCCGCGTTGCAGCCAGAGTTCGCAGAGCGAGTCGTCCGGCTCCAATCCCAATTGTGCGCCGGCCTGCAACAATTCTTCTTGTGTGCATTTGAGTACGTTAGCCAACCGAGGCAGCGGAATAATACCCCAATTGCGCCACAACACCGCCTGCCAAGTGCTGGGAAAATGTCGGAAGCCCAGTGCCTGCTTCTGCTTGCCAACAGGCAGAATAGAAATGCTCATGTATGTACCTCAATAAATAGTAATCGGTATAGTTTAAACTTAATGCATAAAGCGGATTTGTCTAGAATCAGAGCCGACAAGTTGTAGCACAAGAACCCCAACATCAAAGAATCATTTTTTCTTCTACACCCGTGTTAAGATGCCCATGATTCTGCGCAATCTGCGGATTCTCATGGTCTCTTGCGCTTCTTTCTTTTTCACGCCTTTGGCTTGCTATCGCCGGCATTCGATATAACTTATGTACTTGTCCCTAACTTGTTTCAATCTTTACTTCAATTGATAATTATGACCAACATGCAGCAGTTGATAGCTAAAGCCGATGTTTTAGTCGAGGCCCTGCCTTATATCCAGAAATTTCGCGGTCAAAGCATCCTGATTAAATTTGGCGGCAGCGTCATGGAGGAACCCGCCATAGTTGAGAGTGCTTTACGCGACATAGCCTTTTTGGCGGCTGCCGGTTTGCAGCCTCTGTTGGTGCATGGTGGCGGCAAGGCCATTAGCGCCGAGCTCAAGAAACAGGGCATAGAGCCGGTATTTATCAACGGCCTGCGCTATACTTGCGAAAAGACCATCCGGGTGGTGGATCAAGTACTGCACGAAAAAATCAACTGGGAGCTGCTGCGTTTCCTGCAACAGGAATGTGGCGCGGAAACAGCGGCGGTATCCGGCAAAAATGTGCTGCGTTGCGAACGTATCAACACAACGGATAAAGACACTGGTGAGACCTTGGACTTAGGCTATGTCGGCAAAGTAGTGAATGTCGATACTCAACAACTGGGCTGGATACTCGAGCGTCGGCAGATTCCGGTTATCACACCGTTGGCCTGTGATATGAGCGGTCAGCCCTATAACATCAATGCCGATATGGCGGCCTGTGTTATTGCGGCGCAAATGAAGGTCTGCAAGCTGGTCTTTCTTAGCGATGTGCCCGGAGTACTGCGGGATCCTGCCGACCCGGCCAGCCTTATCTCCAGCATCTATTGCGAACAAATTCCGGAAATGGCGCAGCAAGGCATCATTAGCGGCGGCATGCTGCCAAAACTGGAAAGCGCAGCGCAGGCTATCGCCGATGGCGTAGGCAAAGTACACCTGATAGACGGCAGAATGAAACACGCACTGCTGCTGGAAATCTTTACCGACCAAGGAATAGGTACACAAATACTGAAAGAACCTGTGAAAGGATGAAGCACCAAGCCATGGATCAACCCGAGGTCAATAATAAAGAATTATAATTTTTTCTGTAACAATTGATGTTGGAATGCTAACTTGACACGCGCAAAAACGCCTCAATCATTTCGACTTCTGGTTTTCCTGCGGATCATCGCAGATTTTTCAGTGCAATGGCTCTTAATCTGCGAAAATCTGCGGATTCATATTTGACTCTTCGCGGTTGGCAAATTTATCATATTATATTGCCTTGACATGCTTGTCAGCATCGCAAGAAGAATTATATTATTTGTTTGGAGCACAACTTGTTTTTCTAGGCATTCTATGAATCTATCTGAATTGCAATTAGCTGGACGCGGTCTGCTCAAGCTTGCAGACCTGAATGAGGCGCAAGTATTGGGTCTGGTAGACTTGGCCATAGAGCTGAAGCGCCGTAAAAAAGCCGGTGAACATCTGCAAAATCCATTATTACTGGGCAAAAATATCTGCCTGGTCTTTCAAAAGTCTTCCACCCGCACGCGCTGTGCCACTGTTGTTGCCGTGCGTGACGAGGGCGGCAGCGCCGAATATTTGGGATTGCAGGACATACATTTCGGCAAGAAAGAATCAGTCGCTGACAGCGCCCGGGTGCTGGGACGCATGTTTGACGGCATACTCTTCAGAGGCTTCCAACACAGCATCGTCGAAGATTTAGCTAAATACGCCGGCGTACCGGTATGGAATGGATTGACGGACGATTGGCACCCTACCCAGATATTGGCCGACCTGCAAACCATTAAAGAACACTTCGGCAAACTGAAAGGCCTGACGCTGGCATTCGTGGGGGATGGACGCAACAACGTATGTAATTCGCTGATGGTCGGCTGCGCCATGGTTGGAATCAACATGGTCAACATCTGTCCGCCGGAACTTGCACCACGGGAGGAAGTTTTGGCCCTGGCGCTCAGCCATGCCCATCGTAACGGCAGCAGCCTCACCGTCTGCCATGATCCACAACGCGGTGTACAGGGTGCCAATGTAGTATATACTGACGTTTGGGCTTCCATGGGCGAGGAAAGCCTTTTCCGGCAACGCCTCGAGCTGTTGAAACCATATCAGGTTGATATGCAAATGATGAAAAATACCGGTAATCTGGACAATGATCAGGTCATCTTCCTGCATTGCCTGCCTGCATTTCATGACCACAATACTGAGATTACGGAGAGTTGTGGCGCTCTGGAGGTGAGCGACCAAGTCTTCGAAGCGCCTTTCTCGAAGGTCTTCGATGAGGCGGAAAATCGCATGCACACCATCAAGGCGATGATCTTGGCCTCTCTTACTTAGCTTTGATCCCCCTGCCAAACGGCAGGGATTTTTTTTGCCCCAATTTTGTATAGACTCTAAATAAACCAAGTTAAAAAAGGAGAATCCCGTGTTAGACTGGAGTAGTTTTCTGCTGAAACGCAAACATTTGGACGAGATCAGCTGGGAGGACTTCCACCAACTGCCTTTGACAGAAAAAGCGAACTATTTCGTGCAAAACAACGGCAGGCCATATCATGTTTTGATTGCGCAGCAGTTTGAGCGCGAATCTCTCGATAAACTCTGCGACTTGGCCACGCGCATACGCCGCATTGCCAAAAGCAAGGCCGGCATGGACTTCCTCTCGCTTCTGCTCAAGCACAAACGCGCCATGCTGGACTTCACCCAGCCCAGCAGCAGAACCTTCCTTTCATTCTACGCCGCTTGCCAAATACTGGGCATCAGGCCGGCGGAGGTGCGCAATTCCTCGACCTCCAGTGAAATGAAAGGCGAATCACGCATGGACACTATGCGTACCTTCAGCTCCTATTTTGACCTGCTTATCATGCGCACACCGGAACAAAACCTGGCGGAAAAAACCGCCTGGATGCTGTCAAACACCGAGAGGCCGGTGCCCATCATCAACGCCGGCTCGGGCAAGGATCAGCACCCTACTCAGGCTTTGCTGGATGTCTATACCTTGCAGCGCAGTTTTGAAAGACGGGGCGGCATAGAGGGGAAACATATTGTCTTCTGCGGCGATCTGGCGCGCGGGCGCACGGTACGCTCTCTGGCCAAGCTGCTCACGCACTACCCCAACGTACGCATCACCTTTGCCGCTCCGGGAGCATTGCAGATAGGCACTGATATTCTGGCGCAGCTAGACAGCGCAGGGCTGCCATACGAGCTGACAGCTGACTTTAAGTCAACCATACCGGAAGCCGATGCCATCTATATGACACGCATCCAGGATGAATGGGATACCGAGGGAGACACGCCGGCTAAATTTAATCTGGAGGAATACTCCTTCTCCGCCGATGACCTGAAACGGCTCCCACAGCAAGCCGTTATCATGCACCCTTTGCCCAGACGCACTGAAATAGACCCGGCCTGTGATAATGATCCCAGAGCAGTCTACTGGCGCCAGATGCGAAATGGCATGTGGATACGAAGCGCACTCATTGCAACAATCTTCGTCAGGGACAATGAAATAACGAATTACTATATGATGAATATAAAATAATATTTGTCAGAAGCCCAAGGAGCCGGCCAAATATGGCCGGCCACGGAACATGCACTTTCGCAGCGTGGGCTACGGGCGACAGGGCTTATTAATGACGCATCCGGGTATGCAGTACGTACTGCCCATTTTGTCCACGGAAAACTTATAGGGATGCGGTGGGCGAGTCGGAGTCTGAGTCCTGACAAGGGCTGCACCATGCTTAACCTCGGGTGACCGAGCCCGGAGGCCGAAAGGCGCCTGAGCCCTGACAAGGGCTGCACCATGCTTAACCTCGGGTGACCGAACCCGGAGGTAGTATGTCTTTTGTCAAGCCGTTTTGCGATTTTTTTCCAAGCTTTGATAAGACAGCCTTTCTGTGTACGGTCTTTCATTTACAACAACACTCCTTATGATTTGCATCAGG
>JAAZKR010000135.1 GCA_012799725.1 Oligosphaeraceae bacterium
AGAAGGTTCTGATTGCCGGGCAAGGGGGAAAAGTCAACTGCTTTTTTAGGTTAAATGAAGAGTGTCGGCTCCATAGGTGCCATGTATTACTACGTTAAACCAAAGCTGCAGAAAACTGAGGCATTACCACAACACCGGCTCTATAGTTCCAGCCCTGATGATATTGTCACACAAGCAGTTCGGTCAAGAGGGAAAGTCAACTGCTTTTTTTAGGTTCATCACCTGCTTGTAGTGCGCTGGCATAAGCTTGGGCGCGGGTTACATTATGTCTGCGTTTATTCTCTTTTTGTTTTTACGATATTTTTCATGTCATATTTAAATCCTGAGCAAGCTTTGGCCGCCGGCAGTTTATCCGGTGCTGTATTGGTTCTCGCCGGTGCGGGCACCGGCAAGACCACGGTTGTGGTGCATCGCATCGCCAATTTGATTGCTGCCGGCGTAGAACCACAGGCCATCTTGGCGGTCACTTTCACTAATAAAGCCGCTCGCGAGATGAAGGAGCGTGTCAAGAAACTGCTGGGCGATTGTGCGGATCAGATGAGCATCAGTACATTTCATTCTTTCTGTGCCGGCGTGTTGCGACGTCATATATACCTGCTGGACTATCGCCGTGATTTCGGCATTGCTGACAGCAGCTACCAGAATGGCCTGATCAGGGAGATACTGAGCACGGAAGGTTTGGCTGCTCCGAAGATGGATGCCGGCCTGATACTGCATCAAATCAGCTTGGCCAAGGCGGCGCTGCTGGATCCGGATCAATGCCGTGAACGGCGTGGCGCGAATGATCCCCTGTGTTTGGCGCAGGTCTATGCCAGATATCAGTCGCGCATGCGGCAGATGGATATGCTCGATTTTGATGATTTGCTCCTGCTCACTAACCAACTCTGGGAACGCCATCCGGATATACTGGCTCTATACCGGGAAAAATATAGCCATTTGCTAATTGATGAATACCAAGATACCAACGCGGCACAGTTGCAGATCATGCTGAAACTTGCCGGCACCAATGGCAATGTAGCTGTGGTGGGTGACGACGATCAGTCCATCTACGGTTGGCGTGGTGCGGATATCAGCAATATCTTGCAATTCGAGGCCTTTTTCACCGATGCCAAGATCATACGCCTGGAGCAGAACTATCGTTCCACAAATATCATTCTCAACAGCGCCAATGCGCTTATCGCCAAAAACCGCAGCCGACGTCACAAGCGTCTCTGGTCAGCCCAGGCGGCAGGCGAAAAATTGCTGGCAGTGCTTTGCAAGGATGAGCGCGACGAGGCTGATTTTCTTGCCAAATTCATTCTTTCCGAGCAGCCTGACACACCACTGCATCATTTTGCTCTGCTGTTGCGTTCCAATCATCAGGCCCGGGTAATTGAGGAGCAGTTTACACGCGCCAAGTTGCCTTATACCCTCATAGGTACTAATTCATTCTATCAACGTAAAGAGATACTGGACGCTATCAGCTTCCTGCAATTATTGCATAATCCGCGAGATGATTTCAGCTTCCTGCGCATTGTCAACGTGCCACCCAGGGGCCTGGGCGAAACTAGCATAGAAAAATTGCGCGAATACCGCAGGGTCAGCGGCATGAGATTCAACGAACTGATACGCCAGGAGAAAGTGCTGCAAAGCCTGCCTGAAGCCGGCGGTAAAAGTCTGAATGAGCTGCGGGAAATCTTGGATGCTTACCAAAAAAAGTTTGCGCAGCCCGGCTTGCTCTATAATAAGGCGTACGGTTTTTTCAAGGATGTAGACTACATCGACGGATTGGGGCGCATGTACAAACCTAAGGAGGATGCTTTGCATCGTAAGGATAACCTGCTGGAGTTCCTAAACTCATTGGCTGAATATGACGAAGAACAGCGGCAGCAGGGTAGATTGGCGGAATTCCTCGAACGCTTCGCGTTACAGGATGACCACGATCGACGCAAGGATAGTCAAGCGCAGAAGCAGGATGCAGTCACTATTATGACCGTGCATGCTGCTAAAGGATTGGAGTTTCCGGTGGTCATGCTGCCGGGCTGCGAGCGACATATATTCCCGCATTTCAGGTCCGTTGAGGATGGCACCGAAGAAGAAGAACGCCGGCTTTTCTATGTGGCACTGACCAGAGCCAAGCAAAGATTTATTATGAGCTATGCCGAAAAACGACGGCATCAGGGAAAACTAAGCCTGGTGAGACCATCGCCTTTTTTGGACGAATTGCCCCAGGAAAACATCATATATTGCACGCCGGAAAAAGCCATACGTCCGGCCAGCCGGGAAGAAGTACAACAAAGCCTGCTGGATATGATAGAGGAGTTTTCCTCGGAACAATAGATAACCGTGCCGGCAGTGATGAAAGGCGCCAGTGTTAGTTCTGTGGTGCCGCATACTTGCGGCACACCTGGCACTTGCGGCACACCTGGAGCTTCGGCACACCAGTGCGACAATGACCACTGACAAGCCTGCTTTTTTTGAATAGCATTATATTATTCGGATTATGCGAGATATCGTTGCCATAGATTTTGAATACACTGGTAGCAGCCTGGGCTATATTAATCGCCCTTGGCAGGTGGGTTTGGCGCTTTTGCAAAAAGGCAGGCTCTGCCCGGGGCATAGCTTCAGTAGTTTATTGCAGGTGCCTGCTGACCAGCCTTTTAATCAGTATGCACCGGGACGCTGGGCCAGTATCAGGGAGGAGCTGGCTCAGGCTCCGGATATAGGTCGGCTTTGGTCCGAAATGGCGCCATGGCTGCAAGGTAAAGTTTTGCTGGCGCACAATGTGCCGGTGGAACGCGCCATGCTTGAACAATGCTTTCCCTGTCATCACTTCGGCCCCTGGCTGGATAGCCTGGTGTTGGCCAGAATGGCTTTCCCCGCTCAAATTAGCTATAAACTGGAGGACCTTTGCGCTAATTTAGGTCTGCAAGAAGAATTGGAGCAGCTTTGCCCCGGACGGGGGCCGCATGATGCACTCTATGACGCCATGGCCAGCGCTAAACTGCTGGAATTCATCCTGAGCGAGCCATCTTGGCGCGAGGCCGGACTGGATCGGCTATGCGCACTCAGCCCGGGCAAGAGCTAAAAGCACCGAAAACCCGCGCTGTGTATGCAACGCGAGGCGCATAGCATCGTATAAAATTCTGATGGAAAACAATAAGTGAGGTAAAATGACATCGGCCTCAAAACCAACCCTGCCCGCTCGCGGCGCAAAGGTTTTTTTTATCGGCATAGGTGGCATTGGCATGAGCGCTTTGGCTCAGATGTTGCGCTACTTGGGCTATGAGGTCAGCGGCAGCGACCGTGGCCTTGAAGACCCCGGCAAGCGTGAACTCTATGATCAGCTTAGGGCACAGGGGATAAGGCTTTTCGCTCAAGACGGCTCTGGAGTTAAAGCCAGCGCGCCGGATTGCTTGATCTACTCGGCGGCAGTAGAGTCTGACAATGCCGACTTGCAGGCCGGCGCTGCGCTACCACACTTGCATCGAGCTGAGGCCTTGGCACAGGCTTTGAATCGCATGTCGGCACCGCAGGTCTGCGTGGCTGGCTCCAGCGGCAAGACCAGCGTCTGCGCCTGGTTGGCCAGCGCTCTCAGAGCATTAGGCAAGCGCATTCTCATGGTTAACGGCGGCTATGTGCTGGACTTTGAAAGTGGACTTATGCCGGGTAATTTCTACGCCGATGAAAATCCGGAATATATCTTGGTCGAGGTAGATGAGAGCGACCGCAGTATCAGCGCTTTTAGTCCGGACTATGCCGTATTGCTCAACGTGGGGCATGATCATTATGGCGAAACAGAGCTGCGGCGAGTTTTTGCTGATTTTTTGCTTGCTGCCGACCGGGCTGCGGTCTTGCCTTTCGAGCTGGCCGAGCTTTGTCCTGCCGGTTTACGCAGGCGTTATTTTGCCCAAGAACCGCCACCATCATCGGGGGAGTGTATTCCCGGCTTGGCTTATCCTGAGTCATTTCAAGCCACAGCGCAGGGTTGCCGCTTTGTAGTGAGTGGTTTTGACGCAGCGGTACATTGCCGCCAAAACGGTTTGCATGCAGCTTGGAATGCTTGTGCCGTGCTGCAAACCCTGGTATTGATGCTGCCTGAAATGTCAGCCGCCTTACCCGGCAGCCTGGAGGCTTTCCAAGGGGTCAGACAGCGTTTTGAGGTATTCAAGAACACGGCTGACGGCAAGGCAAAAATCAATGATTATGCTCATAATCCGGAGAAGATTTGCGCCGCCATACAAGCTGCACGTTTGCGTTTTGGCAGTCCACTGGCCATTGCTTTTCAGCCGCATGGCTTCGGTCCGCTGGGCTTTATGCGCGACAGCCTGCAAGAGGCTTTAGCTAATTGCCTGCAAGCTGACGATCAGTTTATTTTTCTGCCAGTGTATTATGCCGGCGGCACCAGCAGCCATAGCCCGAGCTCGTCTGAAGTTGCCGCACAATATCAAAGCGCCGGCTTGCAGGTGCAGGCAGTCGCAAATCGGCAGGAGGCAGAAGAAATTTTGCGCCGAAACCGGTGTAAAACTTGTACTTTGGTTCTTGGCGCAAGGGATGCCAGCCTGCGTACTTGGACACGAGAACTTTTCAAAATGCAGTAAAATTAACTGTTGGCATAGCGGTCATAAATAATGCTAATACCAAAGACATACCATGTAAAAATATGGCAATGCAAACTGGGAATCGATGAGGCAACGACAAAATGCACAGCTGGGCTGCCGGTGGTGTTTTAGCGTTTGTTTGGCTCCATTTTTTGCAGGAAGCAGAGGCTGCGTCTGCCATAGTGCTTTTCTTTTTGCAGTTGCCAGCTTGAGGCCGGATAATACGGTAGAACGCTGTGTTTGTCATGCTCCAGGATAAGACGGCAATCGGCTTTGCACCAGCTTGCGAATTCGGCTTGCATTAATAGTTCCTTGCCGCCGAATTCGCCGGGCGGTGGATCATAGGGCGGGTCAGCCAAGATTATGTCAAAGCAACCGGCCTGGGCGGTGAGCCTTGTGCTGCAATCGGCCGCGTCGGCGCAAATGATCTCGGTTTCTCCGTGCTCCCCATTCATGGCCTTGCTTACGTTGGCCAGATTGCCTGCAATATATTGAACATGCCGAGGCAGCTTCTCCAGAAAAACCACCTTAGCTGCACCGCGGCTAAGCGCTTCTAATCCCAAGGAGCCGACACCGGCAAACAAGTCCAACACCTGTAGTCCATGCAGGTCGCCCAGTGCGGCAAAAAGCGCCTCTTTGACGCGCCCCTCGCTGGGTCGCAAAGAGTCGCCTTTGGGGGCAGATAATCTTATGCCGCCGGCGCGGCCGCCGATAATACGCATGAGTTTGCCTCGAGCGGATTTAACGAATCATAACTTTTCTTTTTTGCAACACCGGTGTTGGGATGTCCATGGTTTTTCCGCAGGTTACGCAGATGGATTCTTGCCCTGGCAGCGGCATGCCTCCGAACCGGTGTTGGGATGTCCATGGTTTTTCCGCAGATTACGCAGATGGATTCTTGATCTGTGACAATCTGCGGATTCATTGCCTGTTATGGTGTGCCCTGTAATTGCTCGCTGATTTGCGCAGCCAGCTTCTGCCCTGACAGCAGCATGCCGCCGAAGATGGGACCCATGCGATAGCCGCCACTGGCATTAGTGGCGCTCATGCCACAGGCATACAGACCCGGATAATACTGCCGCGTGCCGGCTACGGTTTCCTGCTCGGCGGATTCGACCCACATGGGCCTTTCACCTATGATTTTGCCGGTTTCGGTATCCAGTCGCACTTGCGCTTTTTCACAGGCGTAACGCAAAACTTCGCTGGGGTGTCCGGTGCCGTCCACTACTATGTCGGCTATAATAGTCAAGGGGTCTATGGGCAGTCCGCTGTTTTTGCTGACAGACCAGTTGATGACCAGACCCTGGACACGATTATCCTTGAAGACTATATCCTCGACGCTGATGGCATTAAAAATCTGCACTCCGGCTTTTTTGGCGCCGAAGATCAGGCCGCTGGCCAGTTCCACTGAATCAACCGTATAATATCCGGGCGCATCCGGTACAGGCTCATAACTGATGTTGAAAGAATCCAGGATAGACAAGACATTGTCTTGCACAACTGCTTCATTAAAAAGCATGCCGCCGCCCCAAATACCACCGCCGGGCGAAAGACGACGCTCGAAAATGGCGACTTTCAGGCCGGCAGCGGCCAGCTCACGGGCTGCCATTAAAGATGAGGGGCCAGCACCAACAAAGGCGACTTGCACACGTAGACAGGAACAAAGCTTTTCGCTGTATTTCTTGATAATGGCACGACTGATAACATTTTCCGCGGACATCTTGCTTCCTTTCTTGTTGTGCCGGAAGCAGGAAAGTCAGGATGCAATTTTGCATTCCAATCAAGCGGCAGTTGTAATATCAACATCGCAACTTCCTACGCCGGCATTATCCGGATCAGGTTAAACGGGTGTATTCTCAGCTTCGACAATCAGTTGCCGAAGCACCCCGATACGATAAAGAATAATATAAACCTTTGTGGCGTACTTGCCGATGTTTTACAGTTTTATCCGCAGATTACGCACAGATTTTCAGGGTCTGGACAGAACGGGGAACAGAATTGCGCCCCTAAGCGCCAAATTAGAGCTTACGCATACATCTGCTCCAACCTCGGCTCTTCTTGTTCTCTGATAAATTTGGTTGTGCTTCGATTCGGGTATCGTTTTGTTTGATATTCTATGCCACAGCGTTTCAGGGCTTTGATCCAGCTGCCATTGCCTAGTTTGCGCATGGCGTTGGCGAGCAGGTAAAGATAGTTGCGGCGCATATTGGCATAGCTCAGGTCGATTCCCCTGTGCGCCAAGGCCAGGATTTCGGCTTTGATCTCCTCCGGAGTCATGCGTCGGCGCTGCCTGATTTTCTTATAGTTCACGCCTGCTGCCTCTAGAGCCTTGCCCCAGCTCTTGAAGCGTCGCAGAGCCGCCTGATAGAGCGGACGCTGTTCCTCTTGAATGTTTTTAGAATTCAATGACTGCTTTTCTGCTTTCAGACGCTGTATCTCATCGATGACTTTCTTTTTGGACCAGCGTCTGTACTTGCGGATTTTGTCATAGTCCAAGCCGCAGCCTTCAATGGCGTACTGCCAGCCTCCGAACATGCGTTCAGCGGCGGCATAGACGTCTGGATAATTCACTGCGTAATAATGCGAGTTCAAGGGTTCGATGCCATCTCGGGACAGGATGTGTTGTCTAATGGCATGGGCGGTCCACGATTGATAGATCATAATTGACTGTGCTTTCGACCGGTTTTAGGTCTTCTTCAAGTATCGGTCGGAATGTTTTTTGCCGATACTCAATCTTGATGTTTGTTGTTGTGTGCGGCAGTGCCGCGCGTCAACCCGGCGCCCGGGTCTGGGCATCGGCGCGTTGCAGAAATTTTCTGCCGGCCTCTATGCAGACTCCAAGGGCTGCAATGAGCATGATTGCAGCATACACGGGTTTCAGCCGTGGTTTATTCCACCGGCTTTGCAGCTTTTGGCGTTCGGCGCTATCGAGACGCAAATGTCGCAGGGTGCCGTAGCTCATGTCATGCGGCTGATAGTTTTTCAGCCAACCATGAGTAAGCAGCACTTTGGCGGGATGGAAGCCCCAGCAGCAGGGCGCATCTTTTTGCAGCAGCAGGCAAGCCTCTGCAATAAGACGCTGGCGTTCGGGGCTGTCAACCATGCATTCCAGCTCCTCGAACAGGCGATCGAATTCGGGCGAAGCGTAATTGACATAATTTGCGCCGCGCCCTTGGCTTTGTACGGTTCCATTCTTGCTGTAGAACAAGAAGAGAAAATTTTCCGGATCCGGGTAATCGGCCAGCCAACCTTTATTGAAAATCAGCTGCCAATTTCCGGTTTGCAGCTTATCTCGCCAGCGGTTCAAGTCGCTGGGGCGTTCCTCCAGTTGTATGCCCAGGCTGGCGAATTTGTTTTTCAGCCATTGAAACTGAGCTTTGAAATTAGATGAGCCGGCATTGGCGTGGTCCAAGTAGAGCTTCAATACTCTGCCTTCCCGGTCCAAACCATTTTCATAGCCGGCTTGACGCATGAGCTCTTTAGCCTCCGCCAGGCTGCGCCGCCTGCTTGCGCCCGACTTTTCATCCCAGGGACTGACAAAAGGATTGTCCCGGCAGCTGCCGCTGATAGATGGCGGAATGACACATTGCGCCGGCTGCCCCTGACCATTCAGGAAAATATCGATGAATTCCCGATAGTCGAGTACGATGGAGATGGCCAGACGCAGCAGTCTTGCCGATTCTTGCAGTCCACCTACGGTCTCATCAAGCATATTAAAGCCGAAATAGAAGATGGTCGGCGTAATGCTGCTATGCATGCTGAGGCCTTTGTCCTGCATTTCTTTTGTAAGCCTAAGCTCGCCGCTGTTGCTGAAGTCAGTGGCAGTTTGCAGGAAGTCACTGGGCAGGCCGCTATGATCGTAGTAGCCCTGGTTGAATTTGATCCAGCCGGGGATGCTTTCGCGCTCATACTGAAAGACGATGCGCTCGATCATGGACTCTGCTTCATCCGGCAGCGCTATTGCCCCGCCGTTGAAATTCTCGTTTCTCACCAGCACCACTTGCAGGTTTGGCTGCATGCGGCTCATTTTGTATGGACCGGTTCCAACCGGCCAATTCTGTCCGCTAAAACCGGCTTTTTCCACATGCGGCAGTGCGTAGAACTGTAGTGCCTCCCATGGCAGTGGTGCAAAAAAATGCATGGCCAGCCAATAGAGGGCTTGCGGGTACTTGCGCGACAAACAAAGCTTGAATTCCTGTTGGCTGAGCACCTCGATGCCGGCAAAGTCCAAATCGCGGTAATCCAACATGGCTTCGTTGTTTTCAGCCAGCTTCTGCTGCATGGCAGCCGAACATTCACGCATGCCGGCAATAAAGGAGCTGAGATTACTGTAGACCGGCGAGGCCAGGCGCGGATCACAAAGACGTATCAAGGCCAGACGAAAATCTTCAGCATGCAGCTCACGGCTATCCTGCCGGGGAAAGTCCAGCAAGGAGGCAACATTTTTAGGCATGCGCTGCGCTTCAGCATAGTAGGGCTGCCCTGTGGCATCCTTGGCAAAGCAGGGATGTTGCTGATAGCGTAACCCGGGACGCAGCTTCAAAAGATATTCAACCCTGGCAACGGCGTTGGGTTCAGGGTCAGCTCCAAGTAGTTGGCCGGCTGAATCGTAGTACTGCGGCTCGGGAAGAATTTGCAGTAAACGCGGCACTAACCTATAGGGTCTGGCAAAGTAGTCGTAATCTAACGGCGCCTCGACAATGTTGTCTAAAATGGCACTTTCGTGCACATAGTACGAAGTAGCTGCGTCCAGGCTCTTGATCGGACTGCTGTAGCTGCTGAATAGGATGGAACCGGAAGCGGAATCGCCGGGCCAAGGAGAATTGTTGGAAATGCGACCTAGAAGAAAAACAAGAAAAAGAGCGGAAATCAAAAAAATGAAAGATTTTTTCATGCTAAGCAGTCGTGCAAAAATCAAGGCAACAGTTTAAAGAAACTGGCAATGCAAGCTTAATTTTTGAACACCTCCTTAGATCACTAATATCACAAAAAGTTCCTTAAAATCGAAAAATCAACACAAAATGGTCGCCATAAGGGCAAATACATAACATAATACCTGAAAACAAAATTTTACTAGTTTTACGTTTTTTATTTTGCCAGCTTTAAGCAAGTGCAATGCCTCGGTGTCTTGGCGGTTAAATGAAAAGGAGCAACTGCCGGGAAGCCTGACTGGCCGATACGGCAAATTCATCATGAAGTGGCGCCTTCCAGGCGCTGATCTTAGGGGGTGATCCTGCCTCGGGTTCCCTCGCCCTACGGGTTCGGTCACCCGAGGTTACGCATGGTGTGGCCCTACGGGCCCCTGAAGTTTGGCAGTGTCCCTACGGGTCCAGGGTCACTTGTAGCTTGGCGGTCTTCGGCTAGGTAAAAGCTGTCG
>JAAZKR010000136.1 GCA_012799725.1 Oligosphaeraceae bacterium
AATCTGCGGATAAAGTAAAAATCTTTCCTAAAAAACAAGAAGCTTGGGAATAGCAGTTACGGGAACTTTATAGAGTGTCGGATCAATTGGAAAAAAAGCCGGTCTAATGAAGTAGTCTTGCAATGTTTCGGCTTTCCGGGTGGATTGCCGTTCAGCTTATATCTTCTCATATCATGGTTAATTATTTCTTTTCCTGCTTGTTCATCGCTAATGCGGCGTTAAATTAAATCTAAGTACTTGTATTATTTTTAATTTAGAGGATTTTTCTTATGCGGGCAGGCGATAGCATGGGGTATCTAGAGCCGGGCACCTTACTAATTGGCAACCATAAGTATCAGGTTATCAGTGAAGTAGGTCGTGGTGCCATGGCTGTGGTTTACCTCGCCCGGCAACTTGATTTAGACCGTCAGGTAGCGGTGAAAGTGCTTTCCAGTCAGCTGGCCTCTGACAGCAGCTTTGTGCTGCGCTTTTTCAATGAGGTACGCGCTGCCGCCGCCCTGTCGCATCCCAATATTATCCAGGCTTATGACGCTGGCATAGCCAATGGCGATATTTATTATTTTGCCATGGAGTATGTCAACGGCGAGACTTTGCTGCGTCGCATTTTGCGTGAAGGACATCTAGAGGTAGCCGCAACGCTTAAATATGCTAGCGAAATAGCCAGTGCTCTAGACTATGGCTGGCGGCGCCAGCGCCTGACGCATGGCGATATCAAGCCGGAAAATATCATGGTCAACGAATTTGACCAGGCCAAGCTGGCTGATTTCGGCTTGGCGAAGGTGGCAGGTCACGAGTACGAAGGCCATGAGCTTATGTTCACCCCACATTACGCTTCACCCGAGCTTATACGTGGTCAACTGCGCAAGGGAGACTGTCGTTCCGATATCTATGCTTTTGGAGCAAGCATCTACCATCTCCTGTCCGGCAAACCGCCTTTCCCAGGTTCTGATGGGCAACTGGTGATGAAATGTCATCTTAAAGAGAGACTAGTGCCTTTGCAGCAGCGCTGCTCGGGCATACGTCCCGAATTGGCAGATTTTATTGATAGCATGCTAGCCAAGGATCCGGCGCAGCGTCCCGCAAGCTGGTCGGAGGTACTTGCCAAACTCTCGGAGATTCGGCGCTCTATCGCCGGCACGGGTGATTCGGATTTGAGCCGCATACGGCTGCGGCGCAGGAGTGCCAATGTCCATCTGCCGGTCAAACAGCATTCGGGCAAAGCGCAGGCAAGACACTTGCCTACAAAAGACAGAAAAAAGCCGGCTGATCACTTCTTTTGGACCTTGGCCATTATGTTTTCCCTGGCTTTATTGCTGTTCATGGCTTTCCTTTATTGGCGGAAAATAAAGCAAGATCGACGCGAAAATATACCATCGCCACAGGTACAGCAGGCGGGTTTTGTTACCGAAAAATATCCGCAAGCCGATAGCAAGCCAGTTGAGGACAAGGCTGCGCCAGACTTACAAGAAAACAGTCCGGGGGTCGCCGCCAAAAGCGATGTCGTTGTCGAAAAACCAGCAACTGAGACAGCTCCGGTAAATCAAGAGGCGGTGGTTACGGAGCCATCTGTTGCTCCGGTCGAGCAAGCCCAAGCCGCTGTCGCCGTCCAGCCAGCTGCCGAGGGTCCGGTCGAGCAAGCCGTTGTTGAAGTTCAGCCTGCTGCCGAGGGTTCGGTCGAACAAACCGTTGTTGAAGTTCAGCCAGCTGCCGTGCCGGAGCCTGCGGTGCTTTACGCGCCATACAATGTTATCTCCGGCTTGAATGAAACACAGACCCAAATTTTGACGGAAGCACACATTTTCTACCGACTAGCCAGTTTTCAGTATCTGCCGGGTCGCGCTGACAGTGCTGAGCAACTTATGCGTTTGCTGGAGAATGGCCTCGAGCAAAATATCAGTGAAAATGGACGCAAGCTCCTGCTTTTCATGCGACAAAAGCTCGTTAGCATGCTTGACGAAGCGCCCAGCCAGCTGCTCCTACATAAGCAGCGGTTGTTGGGACAAAGCTTTAGCGGCAAAAATAATCTTAAGGTCGTAGTCAAAGATGTTTCTTTAGGCGCGGTGCAAGTCGAACAAATCCTAGAAAAAGGCGGGATGCAACGCAACTTAAGCTGGCGTGCATTGAGCGAGGCCGGCCTCCTGCTGCCCATGTATAAAACTGCTTTTTTTAGCTCGGAGATCGGTGCTAAACCCGAGCTTTATCTGGCTCAGCTTTTGTTTTCAGGCAATGCACGCAGCTATAGGAGCGCACTGCACCAATATGCCGACATGCCCGGTGCGCAGCTTGCACAATGGGAAGAGTTGGGAGCCAGGTTGATTTTGCATGGTTCGGAATTGGAGACGAGGAAGAATTTCGCCGAATTGGCGCGGCTTTGCCGAGAGGGTTCACGCTTGGAGGTTAGCCGTCAAGCACGTCGCTTGCAGCGTAGCTCCGAAGCTCTGCCTCGTGCAGAGAAAAACCTTTTGGAGAACATTCTGGCGATCTGCCGCGAGCTGCAGCTTGACTTGCGGGCTGGTGCCTTGTTACGCCAAGCTCAAGACTTGTTGAACACACGTCCGGACCTGGCCTTGCAGAAAATACAATTTGCCCGTTGTTTGGCGACTGCGGTAAAGTATCCGGAAAGCAAGCAGATTGATTCTTTGCAACAGCGCGCTTTGCAGGCGTTGGATTCCCGTGCCAAATACGAAATGCCGTCCTTGGAACCGCCACTTTGGCCATTTATGTACAGTAGGAACAACCAGCTGGCTGCCTTGAATTATCAATGGTTGATACGCTTGCACAATCACGGTGAGGTCGCGCAGGAAGATTTAGGCTGGCTACAGGTTTTGGCTCACATGGCTGATGCTAATTGGCAGCTTGCCTTGCAAGATAATAACCTGTTACAGAAAGGGCTTGACGGGGGGATCAGAGCCGGTGGCGGACTGGCTGTACTGCTCTGCGGTATCGGTCTGCAGCAATTTTATAAAGGCGAGCCGAGCAATATATGGCATGATCAAATCGTTGCATTAAATGCATTGCGACTTGAAGGCACAGCTCAGGTCTTGGGTAAAACCATGCTCTGTTTTTTCAGCTTGCTGAGCCGAACTAAATCCGCTGACGCTCTACCGCAGGATTTGTCCCAAAGTGTCGGGTTGCTACAAGAGGCACCGGAAGCAGCCAAAAATGTTTGCTTGCCATCCTTGTTTGCTTTGTTATTGGAAAACCAACAGGAAAACAGCGCCAGACAGCTATGGCAGGCAGTGCTGCAAGAGGGAGCAGATGAAATCTTGTTGAGCATATTGCGCTCGCTGCAAAGTAAAGAACTGTCCGAAATGACAGAAAAACCACAGGGGACATGGAACGCACAACAAGCATGGCAGTTGCTATTGCGAAACTTTGAAACCCGGGGAGATGAATACTTGTTGAGACTTAGTTTGGCTATGATGGCAGAACAGAGTCTGGATGGGCATGATGACGCCAGGGTGCTGGAAATTGTGCAACGTAAAGGCAGCAGCTGGTCGCTGTTGGGCGGCGATGCAGTTTTTGACTGGCTGTTGCGTCGAGTGGCACATGAATTGCAAAGCGCCAATCTGAATACGGCTTGCCAGCTTTGTAGCCAGGTGCTTGAATTGGAAGAACCCAGGCTGCTGCCGTACCATCCCAGAATGCAAATGCTCAGAACCGCCCTGTATTGCTTGCAGGGACATAGTGCAGCTCTGCAAGACCTGGAGTTTTTCTTGACAAACTGCCTGACTGCCAGTGAGAGGGATCGCCGGGTCTGTCGGAGTCTTGGGGGAGGGGCCAAGGCGGCTGCCGATAAGAACGAAACGCCATACTTTTGGCGGGAGTTACTTTTATCCTGCTATCTTTACGGCAGAAAAATGCCACTGTCAAACGAACAGATTCTGCGCGAGACGGCAAGCATGGGCTTTGCCGCCGAAAGAACCTTGTTCCAAGCGCTTGAACAAAGCTTTTTTAACCGGAGTAAGCAGTTTTGAGATTTTAACGATGCTCTGCTGCACTGTCTAAACACGAAGACAGTGCAATAGGTTGATTCATATCTACAACCTGTTGCAAGCAAAATATATAGATCAAAGCGAGCGTTTGTTTTTGCACAATTTTTGAGAGTGCAACAATCGAAAAGGAATGCCTATGCTTTGCAATAAATGCAATAAAGAAGAAGCCCTGATTCATATTCGGGGTGTGGATGCACAAGGCAATGTGCATACCATCAGCATCTGTGCCAGTTGTGCCATTAAAGCGCTCATGTCTGAAGAGCTTAACGCATCGGAAATAGCCGGATTGATGAAGAGTGGCGCAATGCCAAAACCCGATGTCATGATGAAAATCATTGATAGCCTCATGCGACAGACGGGTTTGGAAAGTGAACGACTTGAGGATGTTGACGGTGCATGTACAAACTGCGGATTGCAACGCGTTGAGTTGCGCCGTGAACTGCTGTTGGGCTGCCCGGAATGCCTGGATTGCTTCGATAGTGATATCCGCAGTCACTTGGGGTTGAAAGATGATTTTGTCTATAACGAAACCGAAGTGCCGGAGAGCGAACAGGAGAGCACCGGTGATGACGCCAAAAGCGGGCAAGTCGCTTTTCACGCCCTGAATACGCGCCTTCAGGCTGCTGTACAAGCAGAGGAATACGAGCTGGCAGCCACCCTGAAAGATGAGCTGGAGAGCCGTCTGCGTGAAATTAACCGCTTGAGGCAAAGTGGCTCCAATTGTGATTGGGGTGCAAGAAAAATCAAGGATCATTTTGCTTTGCCTGACAGGGCGCAAAACAATCTGCCTTGGCTGCCCAAGAGACCGGATGGGCAGGGGCTCATACGTTTAGCCAGCTTGCTTTTCGGCAACTATAATCTGAGCGGTTTTGAGCTGCCGCCCTTTCGCAATAAGCCGGCGCAGAGCAATGATATCAGTGCTCTGCTGGCTGCGTTTTTACGCCGAGAACCGATTTTTGGTCAGTCTCGTGAGTATGTGCCTGCTGAAATGGAAAAGACGGCACGTTTGGAGTTGACTGAAAGAGGATGGTGCCCACATGAATTTATAGCGCGCAAGCATGCTACACGACTTTTCGTCAGTGAGAATGAGCGAGTTATTGCTTTGCTAAATGATATAGACCATCTGCGTATTAATTTATGGGGTGCTGCTGAAGAGCTGCCTCTGATGTTGCGACACTTGCAGGATTTTACGGACAATCTGCGCGGCACCTTTGACTTGCAGTCACACCCGAAGTTCGGCCGTATATCACGCCATCTTAACTCTTTGGGATCGGGTATGGGCTTGGGTCAGCTCATGCATCTTCCAGCCTTGACCTATGATGGCCGTATTGAAGCTCTGGTGCGGGCTTGTCGGGATATGGGCTTCAATCTGCGCGGTTTGTTTCGTCAAAACGAGAAGACCGGCGCGGCCTTGTATATTTTACAGTCCAAAGACAGCCTGTTGCCACCCGGGCAGTATCTCGAACGTTTTTTGGAGCTGAGCCGGAGCATGGCCAGACATGAACAGCTCTGTCGCCAGATGTTTCAGTCGCACAAGGAAAATCGGCTTATTCTCACTGATAATATCGGTCGGGCGGTAGGCACCCTGAAAGGTGCCAGCCTGTTGAGCTTTGAAGAGGCTGAATACCTTTTGTCTGCTTTATGGTTGGGCGTGGAAATGGGGATGTTGCCTTGGCTGGACATAAGAAAGGTACTGGCCAAGATCACCGAACTGCTCACGTTGCCGGCAAACATTGCCGATAAACAGAATAGTTTTGCGGATCGCATTCAGATAAGGCGCAATTTGGCGATCTCATTCAAAAAAGACCTGCTTGGCATGGAGGAAGAGTGAGGCATTTTGCATGTACAACAGCTGACCTAAGGAATAGCAGCGACAGCCATATGCGGCATTGCGGCACTTCCTTAAAAATTGCATCATTGCGGGGCAGGAGGTGAAAGCTGAATGGTCTGTGGTTTAAGTGAAACAGTTGCATATCATTTTGCTTTAGAATTTTGATGGATCAATCCAATGGAAATAACTTGGCCGATTTTTCTTAAGACCATGTGTATCACTCTGTTTGCCGGTATGTCCACCGGCCTGGGTGGTCTGGTAGTTTTTTTTACCAACAAAGATAAACATTCCGGTCGTTTTTTGTCTACCTCGATGGGGTTTTCTGCCGGCGTGATGATCTACATTTCTTTGGTTGAGATGATGCAGTTGGCGCGCGAGCAACTTGGTGCCAGTTATGGTCCAACCAAGGGCGGCTTGTTGGCCTTGTTTTGGTTTGCTGTTGGCCTGGGCATGGCATTTTTAATTGACCAGCTTGTGCCCGAGGCGGAAAATCCGCATCATGTGCGCAGCAGCCAGGACTTGGAAGACGCCGAGCATGCCAGCGCTGAGGAGCGTGAGAAGTTTGGGCGCGCCGGCACCATTTTCGCTCTGGCTATTGCCATTCATAACTTTCCCGAAGGTTTGGCCACGCTGGCCGGCGGACTGGTTGACTTCAAGGTGGGATTAGGTATTGCCATCGCTGTCGCCCTGCATAATATCCCGGAGGGCATGGCTGTGGCAGTGCCCATACTATACGCAAGTGGCAGTCGCAAAAAGGCCTTTATGTACGCGTTCTTGTCCGGCCTGGCCGAACCGGCAGGAGCACTGATAGGTTTGCTCTTTTTGCATCGCATACTCACACCAGAACTGCTGCACTCGTTATTTGCACTGGTGGCAGGAATTATGATTTATATATCATTCGATGAGCTGTTGCCTATGGCTGAAAAATATGGCGAACATCATATTGCACTGGCAGGCCTGCTTGCAGGCATGCTTTTTATCGGGGCAGGGCTGGAATTCTTCTAAGGCCAGACTGTAAGCATGCGTGTAATCCCAACCGCCAAGGCAATAATCATGCAATCAACAGCATTTTATTTTATCCGCAGATTACGCAGATTTTTAGAATCATAAACCGAACGTATGCTCTTCTTAAAAGATTGCGCTATAGTCGCTTAACTATGCCTAATTCCAGTTTTAGCCAGGGTGAGGCACCTATCCAAAGACAGTGCCTTATAAAGGCGCTATAATCACTTAGATGTTTCTAAAAGTGTTTGTGTACCAATGGTTTGATGATTGACTTTCCTAAAATCTTGCACAAAAATAAAAAGTTGAGTGACAGTAGCATGAAAAATTTTAAAAAGTTGGTGCCTTGGCGGATGGAATTGCAAGCGTATGCAGTCCAAGCTTTTTTACGATTTTAAGTTCCTGTACTTGAAAGTCTTGAATATGGAGTTAACTTGTGTTTTGTTGGTTATCGGGCGGAAGGCTCTGCCGCAGCGAAATGTTTTTAGCAATCGTGTCAAGCATACAACAAAAGGGCAAGCTCATGATTTCTGATTTTCACCGAATCCGAGGTAACCTTACCCTCTTTCTGCATCGCGTTGCCTTTCTACTGATCATGGCGGCTCTTTGCCTGGCACCAGACTATGCCTCGGCACAAGCCCTGCAAGTCAACTGCACAGCGAATTCCACCACCTATCAGCTTGCAGCCGGCTGGAACCTGATCAGCACCTATCTCGAGCTTGACGTAGCTTCCAAGGCACGGCTACGGGACAAAGGAATCATGACGCCGGATGCAAGCAGCGGGGCATACACAGTCGGCGGCGACCTTGCCGTATCTCAGGCTTGCTGGATTTTCTGCCATGCAGAAGGGGAAACGCTCGAACTCGAGGGCGATCCTCCGGAAAACCTCGATTTTTTCGCCAGCCTCCAGCCAGGCTGGAATTTTGCCGGGCCCTTGACATACAGGGTGTTAAGCGGCGATGGCATCATTGCCTGGGG
>JAAZKR010000137.1 GCA_012799725.1 Oligosphaeraceae bacterium
CCGCCAGCCTCCTTTTCACACAGGACGAGGAAGACCCCGAAGGGACGGGTCGGCTCGTCCTTTGTGGTTTAAACGGCGGCGCGCCGGGACGCACCCGGCGGCGCCACTGCAAAGCCCCCTCCGGCTTTTCATGTCCAGCCTCTCTCAAAAAATATGTTACGTGCCAATTTTCATACACACACGTATTTATGCAAGCATGCCGGTGGTAACGTTGCCGAGTACTGTCAAGCAGCGCTTGATTCCGGTGTGTCTATTCTTGGTTTTACCGATCATTGCCCGCATCCTGACTCTCGATGGTCGGCAGTGCGCATGGATATGAGCGAGTTGCCCGGTTATATTGCCGATATAGAAAAAGCCAAGATAGATTTTCCCCAACTGCATATTTTGAATGGTATGGAATGCGAGTATGTGCCCGAATTCGGCGACTATCAGCGCGATTATTTTCTCGACGAACTGGGTTTAGACTACTTGTTGGGTGCCTGTCATTCTTATCTATACAAGGGTGAATATCATGGCGTTCACGGTCAAACTATGGATGCTGACCAATTGGCTGCTTATGCCGCATATATGTGTGCCTGCATGCGCAGTGGTATTTATGCCGCCATGGCACATCCGGACTTATTTGGCATGGCCATCTGGCGATGGGATGCTGCGGCTGAGTCATGTTCACGACGCATTTTACAATGTGCCCAGGAATGCTGTGTGCCGCTGGAACTCAACGCCTATGGTTTGCGTAAACCGCTTCAAACATATGCTGAAGGTGAACGACATATGTATCCGGTGGCACAATTTTGGGAACTGGCAGCAGAGTATGACATAGAAGTATTAGTTGGTTCCGATGCACATCAGCCTGAGGATGTCTGGGGTAATAACGATGACTGTTATGAGATAGCCCAAAAACATGGCCTGAAAGTTATCAACGATGTATTTGTACAGCGTGTTCTAGAGGCTAAAGAAGCTAGGCATCGATTAATCTGATTCTCCTGACTGCCAGTGGTTGGCACTAGCCAAAACTTGCCTTATTGGGATATTGTTGGCCAGTGCTATTTTTCTGGCTGCTTCATATTCCGGTACTAGTTCAACTATGCCACCGGGACGCTGAATTTGCTTGCAGAGCAGCTTGCCCCAGGTGGTGTCTATCTCTTTGCTCTGGCGTTTTAGCACTATCCTTTGGTTTTGGCTTAGCCTCAAGCCTATGGTGCTGGACTCGCGCAGTATCAGCTCACAGAGACCTTGTTGTTGTTCAAGCCTGCAAAGTACCCTAACCAGATGCCCCGGACGGTTTTTCTTTTTCTGCGTGGCACATAGAGAGACGTCTAATGCCGCTTGTTCATAAAGTCGTTCCACGAGATAAGCCAGGCTTTCAGGACTCTGATCGTCAACCTCAAATTCTATTACCTGTACTTGCTCGTAAAGCAAATTATCATCTTTTTGCTCCTTGGCACTCTCAAATAGCATGGAGCGCACCAAATTGGGCATGAGATCAAATTCCTTGCTGCCATGTCCATAGCCACAGGCTAAAAGACGGCTGTTTGGTGGAATTAGCCTGCCTTGACTTAAGGCGGTAAGAATGGCTGCTCCGGTAGGCGTGGTCAATTCCGACTCTATGGGCAGACGGGTTACTTTCTGACCCTCAAGCAGTTTAGAAGTGGCCGGTGCCGGTACCGGCATGATGCCATGAGCGCAGCGCACCGTGCCATAACCAATTTTGTGTCCGGGACAAAATACTTTTTCTACACCAAGCAGATCCAAAGCGATACAAACACCAAAAATATCTACAATGGAATCTATCGCACCTACTTCATGAAAATGGATTTCGTTAGGACTGACCCCATGTATGGCGGCTTCGGCAGAAGCTAGATGACAAAATATTTTTTCGGCATTAGCTTTAGCAGTAGCAGAGATTTCACTTTTATGCAGTAGCGATAATATTTCTTTGAGACCGCGATGAACGTGGTCAGAAGTGGATGCGTGTTCGTGCGGATGTGCGTGTTCGTGCGGATGTGCGTGTTCGTGCGGATGTGCGTGTTCGTGCGGATGTGTGTGTTCGTGCGGATGTGTGTGTTCGTGGTCATGCGAATCACTTTCAGCACATTGCACATTTACATAAGCGCAGACTATGCCCTGCTTGCAAAGCTTGCGCTCAAAATGCAAATCAAAGTCATGCAGACCACTGGTTTTAATCTGGCGGACTATTTCATTTTGGTCAGCACCCAGATCAATTAAACTGGCTAAAATCATGTCACCGGCGGCACCGGACAATGGTTCTATACTGATGTATTTCATGTCGAATTCCTAAACTAAGCTGATATCGGAAAAAATGGACAAAATATGTACTAGTAAAATGCAGAGCGTATAAAATGCTCTATGGACAAATTGCCTGTTTTTGCAGTGAAAAAACAGCTTTTTGCTGCAAGGCTTGGTGCTACTGACTTGCAAGTTAAAGCACTTATGATAAATTAACCGTTCAGCCAAATTATATGGAGAGGTGCCAGAGCGGTCGATCGGGGCGGTCTCGAAAACCGTTGTACAAGCGATTGTACCCAGGGTTCGAATCCCTGCCTCTCCGCCATCATAAAAAAACGCCCATGCCTTGCTGTTTTAAGCTACTTGGGCTTTTTTTATGCCCGGTTTTTACTTACCCATTCTTAGGTTGTGTATCTGTCTATTTATCATTCACCGCGATGACCAGGGCTGCTACTGTACCCGGCACCCAACCCAGTAGCGTAAGAAAGAAGACGACGGTCAAGGCACCACAGCCTTTGTCAATCACTGCCAGTGGCGGAAATATGAAGCAGAGGATTATTCTTATGAGCAATGACAAAGTGATATCTCCAATGTAAGGATGCGTGACTTTAGTGTGTTTTATGCCTTGATGCTTGAATAATCACTTACCACTTGCCGGAGGCGCCTCCTCCTCCGAAGCGTCCTCCCCCACCTCCTCCGAAGCGACCACTGCTCCCGCCGCCGAAGCTGCGCATACCACCTCCGCTAAAGCGCCCTCCTCCTCCGCCGCTACCGAAGCCTGCACCGCCGCCCTTGTCCAGCAGTGCCAGCAACAGAATAACAGTTAAAATGCCAAAGAAAATAAAAACAATTGGCAGATCCGATTCTTTTCTTTCCGGTTCTTTCTGGTATTGTACGCTTTGTTCCGTTTCAGGTAAACTTGGCGGTGTTTGTCCACTGACAAAGGCTTGTACTTGGTGTATGGCGTAGATACAGGCTTCGGTATAACGTTCGCTTTGCAGGTATTCACGCATGCCGCGAATTATATCACCAGCTCTAGCGTCATTGATATAGCCTTCCCAACCATAGCCGATTTCTAGGCGCAGTTCACGTTCTTTGATGCAGATGATAAGGATGGCTCCGTTATCTTGTTCTTTGCTGCCCGGACGCCATTTTTCTGCTAGTTTAAGGCCATATTCCTCAATGGGCCAGCCTTGCAAACTAGGCAGTGTGAGTAGCGCCATTTGTCCGGCTGTGACTTTTTCCAAGCGTTCCAACTCCAGCTCTATCTGTTTTTTTTCATGATCTTGGAACAACTTGGCCAAGTCTACGACGGGGGCACTGAATTCAGGCAGTGCGATGTTGGAATTGTCATTGCCTTCGCTTCTTTTTTTGGGGCAATAGTCCAATCCGAACAAAGCCAGTGCCAGCAGGCCGATAAACAGCAGCAGGCTCAGATTAACGCGATGTTGTTGTTTCTTTTGCGTCATGGCACCAATATTGTATTAGAAGCTGACTGTTGGCGCCTGTTCTACTGCCGCTCTGCCGGCAGGTGGTTCATAGTACTCAGCAGGCTTAAAACCCAGGCCGGCTGCGAACAGTGAGCCGGGGAAGATACGTATAGCGGTGTTAAATTCCTTGACTGCGGTGTTATAACGTCCGCGAGCGACTGCAATGCGGTTTTCTGTGCCGGCTAACTCATCCTGTAATCGGATGAAGCTGCTGTCTGCTTTGAGTTGTGGATAGTTTTCAGCTATGACGAGTAGACGGGCAAGCGAGGAATTGACTTCACTTTCCGCTTGGGCTTTTTCTGCCGGTGTACTTGCTCCGATAAGCCGGCTGCGGGCATCAGCTACAGCGCTGAAAATCTCGCTCTCATGTGCTGCATAGCCTTTGACTGTATTGACTAGATTAGGAATCAGGTCGGCACGACGTTGCAACTGTGTGTCTATCTCGCTCCATTGCAAGTTGACTGATTCATCCCTGCTGATCAGGCTATTGCGGCTGGAGATAATCCAGCTGGCAAAGAAAAATACAAAGATTAAAATAGCTAACAGTGTAAAGGTGATGAATTTTTTCATAAAAATGACTCCGGTTGAGTGTTCAGTTTTCAAAATTTCTTGTCCCTGAGCGTTTTTTGCCGTGGGAGGCGTCTTCAGGGATATTAGCTTGTGCTTGATCAGCAACTTAAGACCTGTGGGGCTTTATAATTGTGCCATAGCTTTGCCAATAAGGCATGCTTTCAGGCAGCTTGGCTTGCCCTATCTCTTTTGATTTTCAGCAACCCGAGCGCCGGCAATGTTGCTGATGGTAGGTATGCTAATATAAAACAAAAGTGCACTTTTGTTGGAAAAGCTTGAAAAATAGATTCGAAAAATAGTTAATGTACAAAGTTTTGTGATAAACTTGGCGATAACTGGTGTGCCCACAACTCATTTTTTATCCGCAGATTACGCAGATGGGCCAGATTTTTAGGATCAGAAACCGAACATATGTCCTGCTTAAGAATTTGCGCTATAGGCTCTTAACCATGTTTAATCCCAGTTTCAGCCTAGGTGAGGAACCCATCCAAAAAGCAGCGCCTTGTAAAGGCACGGCTTACAGGTAACTAGCCACGCGCTGCGCCAAGCCTAGCCATCCAAACTCCACTCTCCAAACCTCATGTCACAAGATTTCGCACAATAACGAAAATTAAGGGCTTTTATTTTTACTCGTTTTTTTTGCAGCAATCCGTTTTAAAATATTTCTATTTGGCACTTAGGTATAGATTCCAAGAAGAATTTACCGTAGAATTTTTGTTTGATACGGCAGTCCAAGATAACGACCATGCCTTGGTCTTGCTTGGATCGTATCAGTCTACCGAAGCCTTGGCGGAATTTGAGTACGGCTTCAGGTAGGGAATAGTGTAAAAATGGGTTGCCGCCATTGGATTTGATCATTTCGCAACGTGCTTCCACCAGTGGGTGATCCGGTACTGCGAACGGTAGTTTACAAATAATCACATTGCTTAATGCCTCGCCAACCACATCAACGCCGGCCCAAAAGCTGGCGGTGCCGAAAATTACCGCCTTTTCATTTCTACGGAACAAATCCAGCATATGCCTGGGGCGATATTTGCCGCCTTGCACATAGACTTGGTATCCATCTCTGTGAAAAAAGTCCTGCATGTCTTCATACAGTTCATTCATCATAGAGTAGCTGGTGAATAGGACAAAGGCTCTCCCTTTGCTCAAGGTTAAAAAATGCTCTATTTTCTTTGCTGCCTCGGGTAAAAATTGCGGCGAGTTTGGTTCCGGCATGGTTTCCCCGAGGTAGAGTTTGACTTGGCGTTCAAAGTCAAAGGGACTATCTAACAGCAGGCTTTGACAATCGAACATGCCGATACGTTGTTGGAAAAACGAGATGTCGCCTGCAATGGCCAGAGTTGCACTGGTAACGATAACAGGACATTCCACCGGTCTTTTGAAAAGAAGCTTGTTCAGCTGCTTGGATATGTCTATGGGCACGGAGTAAAAGCTGATTTCGCGTCCATCCTTGCCGAAGCGCTCAAACCAGTATACATAGTTATCTTCTTGCATACTAAAGAACAGGTTCAACGCTTCGTTGTGCATCCGCATATTCTCTCTCATTAGCTTAAGCTCTTGTATACGTGCTGCATCCCGGGCGGCGCCCTCAATTAGCTTGTCCAGCTCATAAAGCAGTTTATTGATGGCGTCATCGAGGTAATTACTGACATGGTTCGGCACCGTATAACGCAGTGCTTGTTGCTGCCGGCTTTGTTGTTGTAGCCAGTCCTTAAGCCTGGAAAAGAAGAGCTCGGTGCGCGCGCGCAATTCATTCACGGCCTTTCTGGCCTCCAAGCAATTGTCGTCAAACAGTAGGCTCGGGGAATTTCCATCTATATAGAGCCGATTCATTAGTTGTTTGATGCTCAGCGTGTCGATATTAATGCCTAAATGTTTGGAGGCGACTTCTTCTACAGTATGGGCCTCGTCAAGCACTACAGCGCTTAACTTGGGTAGTAGCGAAGCCCCTTCATCTGCTTTCACGATCCCTTCGTTGCGCATGGCCATGGCACTGAAAAAAAAGGCATGATTAGCGATGATGACCTGGCAGTTTGCAAGTTGACGACGTGCCTTGAAAAGAAAGCATTTTTTATAAAAAGAGCATTCTACATTTAGGCAGTTGCCTCTTTCGCAACAGACCGAGTTCCAAAGCTGCTTGGAAAGCTGCTTGTCCATTTCGGCACAATCACCGCTTTGGCTATTTTGTGCCCATTTTACGAGGGTAATGATTTCGTTGTTGGGCTCATCTATATCAAGATAGTGTTGTTCGATATCGGCGATTTGGCTCATTCTTCTTAGGCATAGGTAGTTACTACGTCCCTTGCCTAGCGCGTAGCTAATTTCTCTGCCCAATAAGCGTTCGATAAAAGGCAGGTCTTTTTTTAGTATTTGTTCTTGCAGGTTAATAGTATGGGTGCTAACTAGCACCGGACGCTTGGTTTCAAAGGCGTGAAAAATAAGCGGCAGCAGATATGCAAAGGTCTTGCCTACGCCAGTAGGTGCCTCAATGCAAAGATGTTCACGTTTGGCCAAGCTATCGGCGATCTCATGCGCCATGCGCACTTGTTGTGGGCGTACTTCATATTGCAGGTCTGCAATATGCCGGTTTTCATATAAAGGAGAATTCTCCGAAAAGAATTGGTCGGACTCAAAAAAGCTCATCAGACAATATATTTTACTGTACAGTAGATTTACTTAGATAAAAGGCAGCCGCATGGATAGGAAGCTGGGGTTGGCGCTGATCCGAGGGGAGGTTAAGGACAGGATCGGATCGGTTTCGCGCTCTTATTGTCTGGGCAGCTTGCTGCTATCTGCTTTGAAATCGGGCAGCACAATAGACTTGTCGCCTGCTTTGATCTCGCTCTGCCTAGTTTCCGGTATGACCAAGGTTGGTTTGCATGCTTCAGCCTGCTGTCGCCGCGCCATAATTTCTTCGCTGACTTGCAGGTCCAGTTTTTGTTTGCTGTCAGGATAAAGTTGCGCAAAACTGTGTTGCAGCGCCAGGATAAAATCCTCTTCTTTTTTTATGTCATTCAAGTCTATTTTGTTGTCGCCTTCGAGCTCAATCAGGCTGTTGTCGTTGATCTTGATTTCATTTTCCTGCTCGCCATCATGCGGGAGTCTGTATTCGAGGGTAAAATATACTTCACTGGGTTTGCTGTCTACAGCTGCATGAGCCAGTTCAATTATGTTTTCCGGAGCAAGCATCTTATCAGCAAAACGCATCTTGATATGCAATAGAGCCTCGGCATTGCCAAATTCTTCTGGTTTTGCAACGTCTGGCTCTGCTGAGCCTTCTTCTGCCGACATAAAGTCATTTTGAAATGCGACCGCCGGAGAGAAAATATACTTTATCGGCTTGCGCAGTATAAAAGCAAGCAATACAAGCAGAACTATTGCACCGGGTAGAACAAAGCGCAGAAACAAGCGCCGTCGCCGCTGCCTTTCTATTTCAGACATACGTTCCAGTTTAGATAAGGCCTGATGACCACCGGATCGTGAAAATAGAGATTTAGAATACTGTTCACTCGTATCTGTTTGCCTGGGCTTCATGAGTAAAACTTCCCGGCTTTAGAAATTTTGCAAAAAAATGTTGCTTGATGCATGCAGTTTTTTGCATGCCAAGTTGCGTCGGGGATGCCCAAAAGCTCCCTGACGCATCGCTTCATCTTCTTTTGCTGCGCTTTCCTACTTTGCCTTATCTGCCGCTGGCGCGCAGCTCTTCGTCTATGGCGATAAGCAACTCCTGTGAGCTACGTTTATCACCTAGTTTGCCTACTTTGATTTCAATCCTGGACTGTTTGTCCTCTGTCTCCCAAACCTTAAAGAAGACCTTGTTGTCATAGAAATCCCGGTAGACGTACTCGATGTTATTGTACTTATTACGCCTTACTTCCTCGACGAGCTTGGCTCTGGCGGCAGTGGCGCGAATTGCTTTATCGGTGTCGAACAAATTACTGGCCAGTATCGCGGAGTAGCTGCCGAGCAAAAAACGCTCATTGCTTACATTGTGCGATGGCGCACCAGTCTTGCTTACACATGCGCTCAGGAAAAACAAGGAGGAAAGTAAAGCAAACTGTGAGATAAAACCACGCTTGTACATGAAAAAAAACCTCGTGAATAGTGTTAACAGAAGGATACAGCAATAATATGACAGCAAAAAAAAAATAAGCAAACCCAGCGCCGGAAATACAGACTGTAAGTCGAGTGCAAAAATGCTGTTCGTTGCATTCGACTTGTTTTGTCAGGCGTACATTCCGGCTTGGAACTGCCTTGTCTGCGTTTTTTGTCAGTTCATGTTTTTGAGTTGCAAGCCATCCAAGAATTCAGCGTTATTCTTAGTGGTTTTAAGCTTATTTACAATCATTTCCATGGCGTCGTTGATGTTTGTTCCGCTGATGGCCTTGCGCAGAGCCCAGATTCTTTCCAGTTCATTGGCCGGCACCAGCAGTTCTTCTTTGCGCGTACCGCTCTTCTCCATGTTGATGGCCGGATAGATGCGTTTGTCGCTGAGGTTGCGGTCCAGATGCAGCTCCATGTTGCCGGTACCTTTGAATTCTTCAAAGATGACTTCGTCCATGCGGCTGCCAGTATCGATCAAGGCGGTGGCAAGTATAGTCAAGCTACCCCCATTTTCGATATTTCTAGCGGCTCCGAAAAAGCGTTTTGGTTTATGTAGGGCATTAGCATCCACACCGCCTGAGAGTATGCGCCCCGAGTGTGGCTCTATGGTATTATAAGCTCTAGCCAACCGGGTAATGCTGTCCAGCAGAATGACTACGTGTTTGCCGTATTCTACCAGTCGTTTGGCTTTTTCAATGACCATTTCAGCAACCTGCACATGTCTATCTGGTGGTTCATCAAAGGTAGAGCTGACGATTTCGGCTTTGACATTGCGCTGCATGTCAGTGACCTCTTCGGGGCGCTCGTCGATAAGCAGTACGATGAGAGTGACATCGTCATTGTTTTTAGTGATACTGTTGGCGATTTTTTGCAAGATCACCGTTTTGCCGGTGCGTGGAGCGGCTACAATGAGTCCACGTTGGCCGCGACCTACCGGCGTGACCAGGTCTATGACGCGGCAGGATATTTCATTTTTTTCGCGTTCCAGCACTAGGCGTTGAGTAGGATAGAAAGGTGTCAGGTTCTCAAAAAGAACCAGGTCAGCTTTGCGTTCCGGCAATTCGCCGTTAATGGTTTCCAGCTTGGTCATGGCGAAGAAGCGTTCTTTTTCCCTAGGGCGGCGTATTTGCCCCAGAATGGTATCGCCGGTACGCAGTAGAAAACGTCTTACCTGAGTGGGACTCAAATAGATATCTTCAGGACATGCTTGGTAGCTGAAGGCCGCGCTGCGCAAAAAGCCGAAGCCTTCCGATGTCACTTCAAGCACGCCGCTACCGTAAGCGATACCCTCGGACTCGGTATCGTTGCGGTCGAAAATCTCATCAATCAGCTCTTGTTTTTCCAGGGACTCTGGTTTTTCGATTTTTAAGGCAGCAGCGATATTCAGCAGTTCGGGAAGCTGCAAGTCCTGCAAATGGGCAATGTCCAAGGGTTCGCGCATTGCCGGTTCAGCAAAACCATAGTCTGGAAGGTCTTGCGCTAAAGCATCATAGTCCTCAAAATTATATATGGCTTGCTGTTTGCTGCGTATAGTACGTCCGCTGCGCTTGGCTTGGCGCTGCGCTTCCCGTATTGGTCGCGGCAAGGTTCGACTGTCGGTCTCTTGGCGTCCCGGTTTGGTAGCGGAGCGTGGTGTTTGCATTTTTTCCTTGTTATTTGTGTATGTTGTCGCCAGTGTGCGCGGACGCGGTTTTTGCGGCTGTCCATCGGTGAGGCTGACCAGGCCCGGAGTGCCAGTCAACGGCAGTATGCCGCGGCCAAGCTTGAAGCCAAGTTTGGAGACTCCTGTATCAGTGTCGTCCTCATCACTTTCAGCAGCGTCTGGGGCATTGTCGCTATTGATCGGAGACTCTTTTTCTTCTGCTGTTTCATTGGGACTCTGAGCAGAATTCTTCTCGCTTTCAGCTTCCATGTTCGATTGCTCCTCTTGGCTTGCACTTTTTTTGCTTGCTGCGGTGCTTTCTTTTACTGCATCTTGCTCTTCAGCCGTGACGGTTTTTTTGGAACGTTGACGTTTGGGCTTGCTTTCTGACGCTGCCTCTTCTTGGATTGTCTGTTCGTTCTCGTTGTTTTTCAGTTCAAGGTCTGTGCTCATTCTTCGTTTCTCTATGATAGGTAAGCCACGCTTCTTAAGTTCTTAAATTTATAGAGGATTGCGGTATCAGCTTTTTTTGTGTTTGTACGGGGACAACAACGCTTAAAAAGCCGCCGCACTCTTTTTGTCTGCCTTTTTTCGCTGCTGCCGGCTATCTTTCAAGGCCAGGATAGCTGCTGTAGACAAATTGAAAACTGTATTTTTCAGGCAGCTTTTTGCATATGAAAAAGACTACTTGCTTGATATGTCGCCAAGAAAAATTCGGCGCGTACTTTCGGTACTGCTCAGCACGCGCAAAAAGCGTTAAATGAGGAATGTAGATCGACTTCTAAGCAGTAATGACAGCGAAACTGCGAGTGTAGAGACAAATGCGTGCGAGCCAATTTGCGAGACTAGATTTTCAATCCGGCAATAAGGCATTGTATTTTTGCATAAACTAAATCGCACTGTGCATAAAGCTCTTGCCAGGAACAGTTGCTGATGATGCCAAAGCTGGCACGGCGTAATTTCTCATCCATGTCAAGTTGATATTGCAGCCGTGATATTATTTCATCCTCGCTCCAACCGCGTGCCATGAGTCTCTGTTTTTGTGTCAGTGGATCACACCAAAGTGAGATACTGCACAATGCCTCTTGTTCCCAAGCGCATTCAAAAAACAGTGGTATGGCACAGAACAAGCCTTTCTTGCTTTTCTGGGCGGTGTTGCTAATCGTAGCCTTGACTTTCGGGTGAATCACCGAGTTGAGCCAAGCTAATTCTTCGGCGTGGTTGAACACCTTGGCAGCGATATGCTTGCGCTCTGGCATACCCTCCGCGTTCAGAATACTTTTTCCCCAACGTTGCAGCAAAGCCAGTTTCAAGTCTGTATCTTGGCGATACAAATCATGTACGACCAAGTCGGCGTCCATAACATCCGCCCCAAGCTGCTTGAACCTAGTCAAAACTGTAGACTTGCCGGCGCCGATTCCACCAGTGACCGCAATTAAAGCCATGAAACAAAAACCTCAAAGGGCAACGCCATAATATTTAGTATCAGGCGCAGGCTGCGGAAAAAACATAGGTGCGTAAAACTACGGACAGTCGGAAAGGAAAAACGCTACAATTATAAAAGGACAATACCTGCGTACTGCTACAAGTATAGCTTGAAATTAATAAAAAGCAAGTCAAAGCGGGAAATTGTGGTGTTTTAAATATTTTGTTTTGAGCAGTCAATCCTTCAGAGCCGCAAGCCCTATAAATTTTCGGGGGCTGTGTTTACTTGAGATAAAACAAGGGCTTAATATCAAATGCCATGCGTTTATCTTTCTGCTTTTTCAGTTCTTGTTTTCGTTTAAGGTTAGCTCGCAATAAAACTCACGCTAAGCAATGAAAAATCAACTGTTTACTTGCAAAGCGCAGTTAGAGGATTATTTTTGCCTATGCGACTGCTTCCGCTTTTGTTTTTTGCTTTTTGTGTCTGATGAGGAGAAATAGCCTTGGGCGATCAATTTGATAATTTGGGCAGTTTGGGCGACCTGTTTCCTGCTTCCGAACTCAAGTGTCGCATCCGTGGCTGTGACAACTTAGTGCATGTTAGCGGCGAACAAGCCATGTACAACGCCGCTCGGGGAGTATCCGGAAAGCCTGACAAGATGTGCCAGAGCTGTTATGAGCGTTTTTTGAAGTTGGAGGATAAAGATATGCCTTGTTCCAGGCAGGGTTGCTCCGGCACCTGGGTCTGGAATCGCTTCCAACAG
>JAAZKR010000003.1 GCA_012799725.1 Oligosphaeraceae bacterium
ATCATGTGGCACTGTCTGCACCGGGGCAGTAGATGAGGCGCTGACCCAGGCTGATTGTCCGTCTTCATAATGGCTGGCACCGGTATGCGTGTGGGTGGCGCTTGCCAGAATTTTCAGAACCGGAAAATCGGGTTTGACAGCTTGCACTTTACGGCGTATATCATCAAGCAGGCCTGAGCGCATGACCACCAGGTCGATGGATAAGAATGCGACCAGGTCTTTGCCATTATCGACGACCAAGGCGGTCAGTGTCAGCGGGTCAAGCACTCCTTCAGAGATGCGCATATGGAATTGCCCGGGGATATTGACCGGCTTGTTGGTGGAGACGTCGCGGCTGGCCCAGCCAATTAGCAGCTTGCTCATAATATGCTCCTGAAAATGGACAACGAAAATAAGGAAACAACAACAAAGAACTATATTTATTGCAGTCGGAATTGCAATAGCCGGCACAAAAGATTATTGCTTTTGACAAGAAATTCAGATGATATTTATAGTTCTCACATGAGCTGTGATTGTGGTAAACAAAGTAGCTCCAAGCACTAACGAGGCAGCCTGTGTTCCATACGCCATACGGAGTGTTTTTGCAGGGCAGGTCTTCTGCTGTCTTAGTTGCCGGTTTTGCGGCAAAGCCTGCGGGTTGCCTGCGGGAATGATGCTTAAGCGTTCAATTTTGTTTCCTTTTCACAGCCGTCCCATAGACTACAGAGCACGGCTCCCAAAAATAGCTAACCCCGTCCCAAAGTATTCAAGCAGCATTTTGTCCGCAGATTACACAGATGTCCGCAGATTTTCAGGACAAGGCATCAGATGTCGGCTCTATAAGGGATTGTGCTGTAAGGGCTTAACTATGCATAATCCAGGTTTTCAGCCCGATTGACGACTTTTTTGCCGATAAGCAGGAGCGATCGAGTTGCTTTCTGCCTATCCTGCCTGCGGCCTCCATATCGAGCGGGAAAAAAATAAAAATCGAAAATGGCCTTTTGAAAAAACGGTTTGGCCAAGCGCGAAACGGGGTTAAATATGCCGTTTTTTGCTGCCTATGTGATGACTGTGTTTCCTTTTTATGGCGTTGGCTCATAGATTTTTTCAAGGCTGACATCATCAAAGGCCGTCCATGCGTCTGGTGCTTGCTTGGCGGCTGAGAGTAGGATCAAGGCCGTAGCCGGCACATTTGGTGCCGAAAAAATCGTGCTGCACTTGACCCATTGATTTTCACATTCCGGTGGATAGGCAATCGATATTGCACTGCCATCATCGAGCCAGCCTGTTTCATTCTGCATGCGTATGCTTGCTGACCCCATGCCAAAGCCTTCGTCGCCCCGGTTGCGCCTGACCCAGAAAGTCAGGCGATAACGGCAATTCGGCTGTATTTCGACGTATGATATAATCGCGCCATTTATTTGCAGTTCACCTATGGCACAAGAGTATGTGCCGCTATGTGCAGTTTCAGAATTCAGGAAGAATCTGGTGATCGAGTTGTCAAAAGCCCAAGAATACCAGTGTGACACCCCCTCAAGGCTGGTGGGATAGGGGGGCTCTTGGCCAGCTCCGGTGTTGTCTTCAAAAGAGGGATTTTGCACCAGATTCACAAGATCGTGTTGCCGCATATATACTTGCGTTAATAAAGCGGCTCGAGTTTTTTCATCTGAACTTTTGGCGGCATGTGCTTGGTAGAAAGCGGGCAAGTCCTTGCCGTTGTTCAAGAGATATTCACTAAGCCTTTCCAGAGCCGGTTCGCTGTATAGCTCGAAATTGGGCAGTGGCAAGAGATAGGAAAATTTCTTCAGCTGCTCAAGGCCATTATTTCCCGGGTCGATAAAGATCAGGTTTTCCTCTTCGGCGCTCATAGTATAAGCTTCGGAATCAGCGATGTTTTGATAGCCTCGTTTGATGAGGGCAACCAGTTTTTCAGCCATGGCATCTGAATTGATATTTCGCATCGCATCCAGTTCACGGGTCAAAATATTGCCCTGAATGCGCAATTCAGAAAAACGCCAGAGCTTTCTCAGTGCCTCGAGGCGTTGCTTGGGCAGCCCCTGCAGTGCGATTTGCTCGGCATTATCCAATTCCTGTTCCATTTTTTGCAGGTCTTCCCAGGTATATTCATTCATCTGAGTAAAGTTTTGCCAGCCGCTTATCGGTCTTTTCCAATCCTTTTTACGCAGATAGACCTGCTCATGCAAGTCGAAGAAGCGCTTGACCGGTAGTGCGGCCTCCTGATACATGCAGTGGAAGAAATCATCCAAAAGTTCTTCTACATCAGCATCGATGTCCCAAGCGATTTCATCAAGCACATATTGCCTGGGAGCATCAAAAACGCCGGTGACCGGATAGAGTTCCATCCACATGGTCTGCAAATTATATTCATTTTTCGCCTCTTTCCAGGTGCTTGCCATGGCTCTGGGATAATATCTTGGTATGACATAGCCATTGCCGAAAGTGTAGATATAATCATAAAGCCCGAAGTTTCTGATGCCGCAATCATACCAGGCCGGAAAAAGATCGTAAGCACCCATTTTGTCCATGCCGGTAATTTCCACCAGCACATTGGGTGTCATTGTGACGCATCTGGGTGCCTTGGTGGCCGCTGCGCTGTAAGCTATAAAGCTGAGCAGCTTGTTCGGATATTTTTTAGCCAGCTCAACTGCTGCCATGCTATAGAACCTGGCGTATTGATTGCCGGACTGCGCCAATTCGGCTCTGCAAGCCTGGCATTGGCAATCTCCACCGCCGTCATTGACTCCCATGGGCAGCCCCAAGTTGTCTGGATGATCGCTGAAGTATGCATCTGCATATTCGGTGACGAGCGTATTCAGGTTTGGCTCGAGGCTGCTTATGCAGGGATTCCAAGGGCCGGTAATCTCGCCGTTAACGACCTTGACGCGTTCACCATTGATCAGAGGAAAGTACTCGGGGTGCGACTCGCCATATTTTGCCGGTGGCACCAAGCTGTCTAAGGCGTGAGTAGCCTGGCAGGTCAAACGGGAATTGCGCCCAAAAAATGCAGTATCCCCGCCCCAGGCCAAGAGATAGGAATGTATGGAGGGTTCTTCGCGGAGTTCCAATGTGGCAGGAAGCGCCAGCTTTTGCTGCTTTGGAATAATTTCATTTAATGCCTGGGTGCCAAGAAATCGTCTGTAGCCCAGATGACGCTTGAGAAAATCAATCACGGCATAGTCTGTACCGGTGTTGTTTTTTCCGGCTAGTACTAGGTTTTTGCCATCACGCATTACTATATAATAACCATAGGGGTGTAAAGAATCAAAATCTAAGTTCAAGCTGTTGACATAGGCAGTACGCCCTACATGTATAAGCAGGCTGGGTTCGCCAATGATGGGGGCGAAGTTATCTGCCTCCAGCAATTGTGGCAGCAGGCTGTTCATGGTCGAATTTCTACCGTCCTCTGCCAAGGCCAAATGCAGGACCTGGTCATTTACAATTACGGCCTGATTGCTGTCCGGCTTGGGAAAAAGTCGTTGTAGTTCATCGGGGTCTAGCAGCTTAATCAGCAGCGTTCTGAGGGCGGCGGCGTAACTGGGATCGGTTGGGGCGAATGAGCTATACACCAGCGCACCTGAGCCGATGCGGTTGACGCCCAGCTTGGCGACCGTCTCCGTACCCATCAAAACCACCATGCTTGACAATGAACCTAAACCCGGGTGGTTGTGCTCCAAGCCGTCATACGGGTTTTGCTCTTCCGTGAATAATTCCAGACCCACACCGCGCAGCACGGAATCGGGGTTGCCATATGTATATCTTTTGGCACCAAGCAAATTGGCCCCCGGGCTTAGGTCAAAGACATCTTCTCCGTTACGAAAAGCCTGGGAAGGCGCACCCTCACAAAGGAAAAACAAGCCACCGTTCTGTACGAATTCAAGCAGGCTTTGAATATTTCCGGCTGACTGCGGAAAGGTGCCGCCCGCATTAGACCAGACCAAGATTTTCGTGCCCTCAGCTGGTAAAGCAAAATCGTCGTTGTGTGTGGCTACTTCTGTAAAAAGTCCTTCAAAGGCATCTTTGAATGGATCACAATAATTGCCTGAGAACTCAGCCGGTTGTGGTTGCGCGTACATGACAAGTGGCAGAACGGCAATAAGAAAAATACGTCGCAACATATTTGATCCTTAGTTTTGTTGTCAGAAAATTGCAGATGTGAAAATTTTAAATCACGAGTGATTAATCTGGGCTCTGTCCAAAAAGGGGGTCAGGCGCATTTTTTCCGCAGATGGACACAGATGGACATGGATTTCAGGATTGGGAATTGTCATGATGTTAGAGGGATTCCCTGAAAAAAGAAAAATCTTGCAAAGGCAGGGAGGTAAAGGTGGGATGGCTGGAAGTGTGCAGCATCGAGTGCTGCTTATTGCGGCTGCGGCGAATCAATTGACGGCCTTGTGACTAGTTGGAGACACCGGGGAGCCGAGCGCTTGCGTTATCGATAAGCCTACGTCGAAATGCTTTTCCACCCGCCAGCCTATACCTTTTTGGATGCCCTCTAATTTAAATTAGCCTTTATTTTCGGGTTTGCAGCAGCGTGTGTTTCTGATGCATTTTAGCGCTGAGTGCGCATAATAACAGGGCTGCCACGATGCAGTGGGGCATGAGGCTTTTGTGTGTAGTGTGATAAGCTTCGGCAAATTGCGGCGTTAACTCATGATTTATGCTTTTGAGGACAGGTAGCATCTCAGCGGTTTGGCTGACATGAAAATAGCGGCCGCCGCCACTTCCGGCGATTTCTTGCAGGCAGGCCGCATCCAGGTTTTCGGCAATAGCTTGCCAGCGCTGTCCGGTATCGGTGTTTACTTGGTGCAACCCATTTTCGCCACCTATGCCCAGGCAGTGAATGGTGATGCCATGGCGAGCGAGTTCTTGGGCGGTTTCAGCCGGGTTGATGTCGCCGTGATCAGCACCATCAGAGATGAGGATAATGCTCCGTTCGGTTGTGCCACCACTGTTCTGCCATATTTCCTGGGCTGCTTGCAAGGCTGTTGCGGTGATAGTGCCATCGATAAAGTGATCACTCTGCAAAGAATGCAGCCGTTCCAGCAAAATATTGTGATACCTGCTTGGCGGACAAACCAGGAAGCATTCGCCGGCGAAGACAAGCAGGCCAGCTTTGCAGTCGAGTTGCTTGGCCAATAATACCGCTATGCTTTGTTTGGCAAGTTGCAGACGCGTAGGTGGCAGCTTGGCGGCAGGCAAGCTGTTTGGATCGTCCATTTCCGCCTCAGGGTCTATGGCTTGCATGCTGCCGGACAGGTCCAAGATGAAAAGAAGCTCGCCAGGCGCAGCTTGCACGTTCTTTCCCTGTTGGAGTAGAGCCGGATCACATATCGCCAGCACTAAGCAAAGCGCGGCGAGAAGCAGAATTAAACGCCATAGACGCGCCGGGTGCAGAAAACGGTGCGGCAGTGACTTAGGCTTTTCATCCAGATTATAAGGAAAAGCGGCACTAACTCTAGGAAATGCCAGTAGAGCCAGTGGCAGCATCAACAGTAAAAACAGTGGTTGGTCGAGAACTAAACGCATACTCTAAGGCGCAAGTCTTAAATGGACGTGTAGCTGCAAGCGACAATGATGATACAACGGCTCCGGATTCTTTAACCCGGCGAAACGCAATCGGCGTATTTGCGTTCCTAAAGCGTAGCTGTGCCAACAGGTTGAGGCGTAGGATTGCCAGATGTGCCAAAGCGCGTGAGCGGCAGCAGGACTGTAGTGTTTATAGGTGCGCAAGCTTCGCAGGGCTTTGGCCTTGGCGCTGTGATACCGGCTTATAAAGAGTAGAAGCAGGTCTAGACCGGCAAGTATCAGGCTTAGCCTGATCAAGAAGCTTATGGCGAAAGACGGGGTTGAAGTATCGGGACGATAATCCGGCATTATAGGAGCCGCTACGGCAGGTCTTGGCATGGTTTCCAGCTGCAAATCGAAAACCTGTCTATGCACATTGGCATAGTCTGCACCCCGTAGCATATAGTTGCCGAATCGGATTGCCCAGAATTTACGTTGCAGTTGCCATTTGAAGCCATGTCGCCCCAAACCCAACAGCTGTAATTCAGCGGCAGAAAAGTCCAGTTTTTCACCAGAACTCAGCAAATGCAGTTGTTCCTGCTTCGGCTTGCGCCAGGATTGTATTTCCAGGCTAAGCAGTCCGGGTTGTCCAAGAAAGGGCGGATCGGGTAAGACTAGCTGAAACTCGCCAAATTGTGCTTTGCTATGAGCAATAAACAGCAGAAGAGCACAAAGCAAGAAAAGGCTGGCGGATATACCGAGGCAGCTGGTAAGTGGCTTGTGCTGTTGAGATCGGTTTTGCATGTGAAACTAATGCTGCCTGCAACGTATGGAACAGGTGCAGCGTTTAACGGCGCTATGGCACAATGTGAGGCTGTGCGTATTTGTTCAAAACGGTGTTGTGGTCTGACGAAAGTAGCTGAGCAGCTGTTGTAATACCGGTTTGTGTTCGTTTAAGCACAGATAATCTGCACCGGTGGCAAGGATTTCGTGACGTCTGTCTAAGTCTTGTGCCTGGCTTGCTTGATTTGATTGCTCGGCTTTGTATAGATGTTCCTGGCGGCTTTCAGGATCCGCAAGCGCTAGCCAGATGTTCGGAGGTAACTTGGTCTTGATGGGGGTAGCCTGCAGATGACAGACAAGAACCTGGTGCTTTCTTGTGAGGCGGCCTAGTGCAGCATGGTAGCTAGTACAGCGTAAATCGGTGAAAATAAAGAGACGACTGGGACGCTTGCAAACGCTATGCAGCAATTGACAAAGAGCGGCCAAATCAGTGCCGGGCCAACGCGGCACAAAACGGTAAAGTTGACTGCCGATTCGACGCAAATGACGCTGGCCGCGTCCAAATGGCAAAGCATGCTCTAAACGATCGGAAAAGAAAAGCAAACGAAAACTATCCTGACTCTGCGCTGCACAGGCGGCAAAAAGAGCTGCACCTTGACGCAGAAGCTCCAACAATACAGGCTGACTATAGAGCGAGGCCGAACAATCGCAGGCTAAAATGAGCGGCAATTCGCGCTCTTCATGATAGCTCCGACGATAGAGGCGAGAGGCACGCAGGCTGGCCGGCCAATCAATGCGAGCAGCGTCATCACCATCCTGATACTCGACAAGCTCAGAAAACTCCAGGCCGTGACCGGCAAAATGACTGGCAAAAAGCCCGGACAAGCCGGTGGCGGCCAATTTGCGTGCACGTAAACTGAGCAGGGCGGCTAAGCGTTCAAGGCGACTGGACGATATGGCAGCCAATATAGGCGCCTGCTCAGGTATTGAATTTGCAGGACTGGAGTTCATTAAACCTGTTATCTGAGCGAACAGATGATTAAATTTGCTTGAAATTTGTCATTTGCAATTGACAAGCGGCTTTTGAAGCGGCATAATACTATGATGTCAGGCCGTAACCGCTTGTTCCCTTGCTCAATTGCTTATATCACAATGCCTAACAAACCCGAACAATTTCATTCCGATATTGCTTTCTTGCATGACATCAGTGCTGAGATGTCTACAGTTTTGGTTGGCCAAGAAGAGCTTTTGCGTTGCCTGCTCATTGGTTTGCTGACCGGTGGGCATCTGCTGTTGGAGGGTTTGCCCGGCTTGGCCAAAACCTTGGCGGTGAAGACTCTGGCTGGCTGCCTGGGTGGCAGTTTTTCCAGGTTGCAGTTCACTCCCGATTTGCTGCCTAGCGATATCACCGGCAGCATGGTTTATAGACCCGACGAACAGAAATTCAGCGTCAAGATCGGCCCCTTGGCAGCTAACCTGGTGCTGGTTGACGAGATCAATCGCGCTCCGGCTAAGACGCAGAGCGCCCTGTTGGAGGCTATGCAGGAACGGCAGGTCAGCATAGGAGGTCAGGCTATTGCCATGCCACAGCCCTATTTGGTAGTGGCTACACAGAATCCTATAGAGCAGGCCGGCACTTATCCGCTGCCCGAGGCTCAAAAAGATCGCTTTCTGATCTGCGTGCGTTTGCAATATCCCAAGCGCGATGAAGAGGAATTGATCTTGCAGCGTATGGCTTGCAGCGATCCGCAGTTGAGCGTGCGAAAAGTCGCGGAATGCGAACAGGTATTACGTGCCAGGCGCTACTTGGATCAGGTTCATGTTGCTGACGAACTGCGCCAATATGTCTTAGACCTGGTGATTGCAACCCGTCCGGGGCAGGCAGCTCAGCTTTCTCCCACTCAGGGTCTGATTGCCGCTTCGCGCCACATAGAGTTGGGTGCATCACCTCGCGCCGGCATAGCCTTACTATTGGCCGCCAAGGCCAATGCAATGCTTAGCGCACGCAACTATGTCTTGCCCGAAGATGTGCAGCAAGTAGCCTCGGCGGTTTTGTCGCATCGTATTATTCTGAACTTTGAGGCAGAGGCCGAGGGTATTGATGTCGTGCAAGTAATGGCCGAGTTACTGCGTGAGCTCAAGGCGCCTTGAGCTCCCCTCAGATTTGCGGGGATCGCTGTCCCGGCGCAGTTTTTCTATGTCCATCTTTTCCAGATAAGCACTGATATTTTTATAGGACTCGTTGTGTCCGTAGCCACCTTGGCGCATCTCTTCAATGGCTGCTGCAACTGTCCAGTTTTGTTGTATTATTCTATAGGCGGCGACAAGCACGCCTGTGCGGTCTGCTCCACGTTGGCAATGTACCAAAATGGGTTCTTCAGGTTTTCGCGCGCGTAACAAGCGCAGTCCGGCGATGATATCGCAGTCCATGATGAGCATTGGCAGCATGGGAATCCGGTGTAAGGTCAGGCCACTGCCGGTCAAGTCTTTCTGTTCTTCAAAAGGTGAGAGCAATGAGAGCACTTGGCGCAGGCCTAGTTCATAAAGTGCCTTATAGCCTAACTCGCTGGGCTTGGCGGAGCGGTAAAGTCCCGGTTCTACCAAATACAAGTTTTCTACACCGCTCAACTTTATTGGTTGAGCCCAGTTTGCATCTCTGGCTGAAATCGAGATTAGGCCGAGAAAAAAGGCCGGGATAATGAATCGCTTTAATGACATGAGCAAAAATTATGGTGTTGCTTGGGGTGTTAAAGAATACCCCGTCTGATAGCATCAAAAAGGAAGATGGTAGCGGCTTGCGCGGCATTAAGCGATTCAGCCGGGCCGGGCATGGGGATGCCGACTGCTTCGCCTAACTCTGGGCGGCTGACGCCCTCTGCCTCGTTCCCTATGACCAAGGCAGCCTGATCCAGGCAGAAATCTTCTTCGAAAAGGCTTTTTGAGGCGTTGGGCATGGCGCACCATACTTTGTCGCCGCCCAGGTGTTTGAATTCTGCAACGGCTTGTGCCAAATCGGGAAGACAGCTTATCTGCAGGGCGAATTGTGCTCCCATGCCGGCACGGATGACCTTGGGTGCGTAGACATCAGCACTGCCGCCAGTGAGCCAGACTGATTTGAGGCCTACCGCCCAGGCACTGCGCAGAATGGTGCCGACGTTGCCGGGTTCGCGCAACTGATCTAAGATCAGACAAAATGGTCGGGGCAGGCTTAACTCGGGGGGTGCAGGACGCTTTAACAAACAAAGCAACCCCTGTGGATTCTCAGTAATCGCCAAGGCGGAAAACTCACGCTCAGAGACGAAAAGCGGCTCAATCCCAACGGCTGCGAGAGCCGCAAAGAAAGGCTGTGCCGTCTCTCGCTCCCGTAGTGAGTCAACGCAAATGGCCGCAGACAGCCAGTCGGGTTTTAGACGCACTGCTTCAATACAGCAGCGCATGCCCTCAGCTAAAAAATAGGGCGACTTCTTGCGCATGTGCCGACTGCGTAATTGAGTAATGATTTTTTGCCAGCGTGAGAGAGACATGGGAAGGAACGGTAGTCGGCAATATTTAATGAGCGATAACGAAGAAATTGATCGATATCCAATGGCAGACACTGCCGCCGAGCACGAAGAAGTGCCATATGGTATGCATATACGGCACCCTGTCCATGGCGTAGAAGATAACCCCTGCCGTGTATGAAATTCCACCGGCTACCAGCATGACAAGTGCCGGAGTGTTGATATTGCGCAGCAATGCCTTCATAAAGAAAATGATGATCCAGCCCATGAAAAGATAGATGAGCAAAGACCAGCGTCGCCAGCGCTTGAGTACAGTCTCCAGCAATATACCCAATAGAGCCAAGCCCCAGTTTATGCCAAACAGTACCCAGCCTTGGACTCCTTGCACGCAGAGCAATGCAAACGGAGTATAGGTGCCAGCTATGAGTAAATAGATGCTGATATGGTCGAAAACCTGAAAAATCGCTTTGCTGCGGTGATTTTTCAGGGCATGATAGAGCATGGAGTTTTTATACAGAATTATTAGTGTGGCGCCAAATATGGCGCTGCTGACAATGGCCTTGGGTCCGGCATATAGCGCCGACCAAATACAAAGCAGAACCAAAGCAACTATGCCAAATACGACACCGAGCAAATGGCTCAGCGCATTGGCCCATTCCTCACCGCGACTGCGATGAAAATCGCGCCGCCAACGTAGTATTTTTTTGCGCAACCTGGCGCTGTACGGGTAATCCTGTTCTAGATTTTTGGGTTTGTCTTGTTTTGTCATTTCCTGTCTTTGTTCCCGTTGCCCTTTTAATGCAGCATGACCTGCCCGCCGGTCACTGGTATGGCCTGGCCGGTCTCGTACTTCTGTTCTACGCAGTAGATAATTGCTTTGGCTACATCTTCGGGCTGGCAGCCGCGATGCATAGGCACCTTGTCTTCATAAAAGCGGCGCACATCGTCGATGTTCTTGGCTCCGGGTACTTTTCCTGTATTGAGGTATTGCGTGAACAGTCCTTTTTCCGGATCGCTCCATAGCGGCCCATCGTAGTAATTTCCCGGACATACGCTGTTGACTTTGATGTTGTATTCAACCAGCTCTTTGGCGAAGCTTTGGGTTAGTCCTATAGTGCCGAATTTCGAACCGGCGTAAGCGGCATTTTTATTGCTGCCCTCAAGTCCGCTTTTGGAGTTGACCTGTACGATGTCAGAGTCCAAACCGTTGTGATTTTGTTTGGCCATCAGCCTGGCAGCATGCTTGACACAAAGGAAATAACCGGTGTAGTTGACATTGGTGACAAAATTCCAGTCTTGCAGGCTCATTTCCAGTACTGAGCCGGCACGCAGTACGCCGGCATTGGCCACCAGCAGGTCTAAACCACCGCAAATAGCAACTACCTCGGCGAAGAGTGCACGTACCGAATCCTCGTCTGCAATATTAACTTTCATGGGCAGCGCCCGTTTAGAACCGTATTTTTCGCACAACATTTCAGCTGCTATTTGTGCGCCTTCCAAGTTCATATCAGCAATAATAACGATGCCGCCCTGGGCACATAGATATTCAGCAATGCCCAGCCCGAATCCCTGTGCAGCGCCGGTTACTAAGCAAATACGCTTATTCAGGCGTCCAGCCTGGCTTTGATATGCGGCGCGCAGACAGGATTCCAAGGTCAGGTTTTCAATAAATTCACATTGTTTTTTATTCAGGTACTTTGGACCGCCAAAAGCTTGACTCAACTTCTCAACCCGCATAGCATCATACAATGCGGTTTTGATGGACTGTGCTTCACCTAGGTCATTGGCACAAACAAACAGAGCCTGATCGGAGATATTGAGCACCTTGGGCAGATAGCCATGTTTTTTTTGAAATGCTTGCAAAGAAGCGGCAGAACCATCACCGTGGTACGCATAGGATCCGGTGTAGGCGATATGGCTCAAAGTCAAGGGGCCGTTAAAGGCGTTTCCCTTGCCGACAAAATGAATCAAGACACGCCGATCCGTATCGAAGCTTAAGCGATGACGCAGAACCGGCGCTATTTCCTGCACGAAGTCAGGATCGGCATCTTTCGGTGTTGTGATCTCGTCTTTGATGTTGGCGGCGCGGTATGCTTGTTTCAATTTGGTGCAGATATGTTCGAAGATAGTCTTGATCTCGTCACAGCTGTCAGCAGCGACGATTACGCCACGATTTTGCAGGAAGATTATCTGTCTTTGCTTGCCATTGGGCAACGGGTTCTGTTGCAGGGCATCTTTGAGCAGCGTTGCCATTCTGGCGTCCGGGGTGCAGTAGTCGAGAAAAAGCGCTTCCGGAAATAGTTTTTGGCAGTTTTGCTTAGCATTATGCGCACAGAGCATGCCATTGACCAGTGCAGGGCGCAGCTGTATGACAAAGCGATAGTCGATGACCATGTGCACCGGAGTTTCCATGGAAGGAAAGCCTAGCTGTCCAGCCACTAATGCGTTTTGTATTATGTTTCTGGCGCGCATATCATAGTCGGCGGCACTCAGGTTGGTTGGCAATTTGAAAATCTCAAGCAGCCTATTCCAATGTAATGCTAGCATGTCGGTGCTTTGCACGGCTGCTAACGCCAGGCCATCGGGTTTGATATAGAGCAACTCTGCGCTTTTCACCGAGCTGTCACCTAAGTCAAGAAAAGTAAAGTCGGGGTTGTTGCCGTAAAAACGTGACAACTCAGCGATTTCCCTGAGTTCAGAAACTGGCATTGTATGTTCCTTTTGGTTAATAAAGCATAGGCAAGAATCATTTGCAAAAATGACATTTGCCCAAACGCATTAATTTTTATGTTGTTTTTGACAGTGTTCTCTATTCATTAGCTTCATCGATATCGCCGAAAAAGTCATCAAGCGCCTTGTCAATCTTTACATTGATATCAATGGTGATATGAATCGGCTCTATTTTAACGGGCTTGATCTCACTTTCTGTCTTGATCTCGTGACTGCTGCGGATGCATGAGCCGGTACCCAATAGCGTCCACACAAGCAAGGGTAATAGAAAAAAAGTGCGCTTGGTCATGGCAGAATTTTTATGTTGTTTGTGGGTTGGGACGGATTGGAACAGCAGCGTGGAACGCAGCTTCTTGGCATGAGAGATGATCCGGATGGAACCAGAGACCTGGCTTTAGAACCAAACCTGCACTTTTTTGCCTAAAATCTGCATCATGATTCTATTTGCCGGTCGGCATGATTTTCCTTTGTAAATCCTTATAGAATTTAATGCTGCTTTCCAAAGGGATGCTTAGGTTTAGATTCAGCAACAGACCTGTGAATTCATTTGCTACTGTGGAATGTTCCAGACTACCAGCCTTAGGGGCATAATATAGCTTGTCTAGTGGGCGTCCGTTGCTGGCAAGGTTAATTTTTAATGAGTTTTTTTCGCTGTTCATGTTAAGTTTGACCCATTCGTAATCGAAATTTGCCAGTGCTGCCAGAGCAAAAGACAACTGGGTTGAAGTCGCAGCTCCGCTCTTAATGCCGGCGCCGGGCCGTAACTTGATGCTGCCAGTTTCGCCCGGGGTGGAGTAAAGGAATGCATCGTGTATGCGTATGCCTTGATCAGTGAAGCTGATGGGCATGCTGCCGCTGATTCGGCCTTCGCCCTTATCTATGCCCACACCTAACTGTTGTAGCAGAGATGATAGGCGCAGGCGGTCGCAATGGAAATTGAAGACGCCGTGCCGATTTTTCAGATTAACGCGCGCAGATTCCATTTTTAGGTTGCCCTCACACCAGTCCAAGCTTAGCCCTTCTATGTGCCAAGTGTCGGGCGATTCCATGCGGAAGTGTAGTTCACCGGAATTGACGACAATATTATTCAATACCAGGCTTTGGAATGAGAATAGCTGGTTACCGGCACTGTACAGCTTGGGTAGCTCCGGCAATTGGAAATCGATTTTTACGCCCTGCAATGCGAATTTTTTCTCTTTGCCACTAAGTTCGCCGTTATCGAGGCTCAGGCTTGCATCTGCTTTGCTGCCACTTGCTCCGTACGTATAATTTACGTTTGCCGCTACCTTGGCATGTCCTTGGAACTCTTGTAGCTGTGGCAGCAGTTTCTTAGGTAGTTGTTTGAAATCAAAAATCTGTTCTGGTAATTCAAACCGGCAATATAGGCTGTGTTGCCGGTCTTTAGCATGGGGAAAATATTGCGTGGAGAGTTTAGCTTGCATACCGCAGAGTTGGCTCTGCGCTGTGAAGCCAAGCGCATTTTCATCAAAGCTGAAACCGCCTTGTAGATCGGCTAGCTGCACCTTTTGCCAAGATAGCCGTGTGATGTCAAGCCTGCCTGAATTGATTTGTTCTGTCGGTAATGGCCACATTATAGGGAGTTCAGCGGTGAATTCAGTCTCGAGCTTATGCTTGCGCATTTGCATTTTGCCTTGGCTCAGCTTGCAGTAGCCCTGTGCTCTTCCATCATCAAAGCTTAGCTTGCTGCTCAATTCCGGTGCTTGAGCTTCCAGGTTACTGCCAATTTGCAGCAATAAGGCGCGGCAGTCGATGTTAAGCTCAGCGCGATTGGCTTTTCCTTGTAGTTCCAGCTTGGCAATCTCGCAAGTGACTTGCAATTCATCTTGCTGTAGACTTGTAGCCCCCAACATCAGGCTGGCTTGATAGGGAAGTTCCTTGTTCAGAAGCAGCGCCAGCTGTAAATCGCTAATGCTGCTGTCCAGGCTGAGGTCGCCGTGCCGGAAAGTAAACTGGCTGGTTGAGGTTTCGGTTTTCGGCCGTATAAGCAGACTGAAGCCATCGCCGCTTTTTTGCAGCGTGAGCTGGGCTTCAAACAGATTTTGTTGTCGAGCCTTGAGTTTGAATTCCCCGCTGAGCTGTGGTTCGCCTTGCAGCGGCAGAGCGAAGTTGGCATCAGACAATTCAAAGTCGTAGTCAGCATAACTGCCTTGAAGCGAAGGAATTTCTGCCAGTGCCTCGCCATCCTGAAGCTCTAGCCGGACTTGCGTCTCAGAACCCAGTTTCAGGCCTCCACGCGCATAGTGCCATGGGCTGATTATTTCGACCCTAAGTTTGCTCTGCTTAACATCGCGCAAATTCAGGTTGTATTCTGCTTTGCCTTGTAACTTGAAATCCAGTTCTTTCGGCAGCTTTTTCTTTAAGCTGTTTGGCAGGAATGCGCTTTGACCTTCAAGGACAAGATTGCCTTCGAGCTCTTCTTTATCAAGGGAGCATGTACCGTTGGCCTTCAAGCTATGTAGGGAATTGCGTGCTTCGAGTGTATAAGCCCAACGATCATCGCCGGTGTTGTGCAGGGCGAGATCACAAGCAATTGGAAATCTTTCGCTGCTGCTACTGAGCAGCAAGTCTCCGTTAAGCAGCAAATGATTGAAGCTGACCGGGAGTTCCTTTATGGTTTGAGCCAATGGGCGGGGGGCGTCAGGCTTATCACTAGCAGACCTGGGGCGCTGCCCCGGAAAAAGCTCAAGCAACGGCAAAAACTCGCCTTCGCCATCAAGATTAAGCCTGAGGCGCGCTCCCTCGATCTTAATGGTATTTAGTTGTCGCCGGAAAAGCCGAAAAGGACGATATTGCAGATGACAGGAGAGGATACGCAGAGCCTCCTCTTCCTGCTCGAGGTCCTTTATGGCATGAAAGGCAAAATAGCTGTTAAAGAGGCCTATGTGCTTGACTTGTACGGTGAGAACGCCGTTGCGGCTGATGCCTGCCAGAATCTTGTTGACTTGCTTCTCAACTGCATAAGGTAAAAATATGAGCAGCAGAAGCAGAGACAACAAGCATAAATAACTCGGGATAAAGAAAAAAGACCAAAACTTACTGACTAAAAGAATAAATCGTCTTCGAGGCTTGGCCGGCTTTGAAATTGTGTCGTGATTTTCAGGCATGGTGGAACAAGCACAGGAAGCGCTAGACTAGGCCAATTGCCAATTTGAAATGATACGTCTGGGTTCGTCCTAACTAGACCCTGTTCAAAAAGGGTTCCGGGCGTATTCTATCCGCAGATTACGCAGATTACACAGATGGACACGGGTTTCAGGGTTGGGAATCGCCATGATTTTACAGGGATTCCCGGGAAAAAGAAAAATCTTACAAAGGCAGGGGGGGAAAAGGTGGTGATGGCTGGAAGTGTACGGCATTGAGTGATGCTGCTGATTTTGGCTGCGGCGAATCAATTGACGACCTCATGACCAGCTGGAAATGCAGGGGAGCCGAGCGGTTGGTATTGACAAGCCCACAGCGAAATGCTTTTCTAGCCACCAGCCCCATGCCTTTTTGGACGCCCTTTAATTGGGATGCCGTGCCTGTCATTTCAGGCTGAAAAACGTCAAAAATGCATTACATTTACCAGACATGCTTTTAAAGTCTGTTTTTAAGGTCTTGGCATTTTTATAAAGTATAAATCATCCGGGTTTATTTGTCAAATCAGGGTTTTATGCTTTAAGAAACGGATACTGATCCGGTTTACTTCTTTAATGCGCCTTTTGGCGTCAGTATTAATTCGAGAAAGACTGTCATGAAAAAGAAATTGCGTTATGGCATCATCGGAGCCGGCGGCTGTGGGGCTAGCAAACACTTGAATTCTTATAGTAGGTTGAGCGACGATGTGGAGATAATCGCAGTCTGTGATATAATCGCTGATCGCGCTGACGCAGTGGCTGATCGCTTTAATGCTGAAGCCGCATATCTCGACTATCAGGAAATGCTCGAGAAAGAAGACTTGGATTTTGTCAGTGTAGCCACCCCGAATCATGTACATGCGCCGGCCACTATCGCAGCCTTGCAGGCAGGCTGCCATGTACACTGCGAAAAACCTGCCTCGTTAACTGCGGAGCTGGTGCAAGATATGGTGGAGGCCAAGAACAAGTCCGGCAAAAAGCTGATGATTGGCTTGAACAATCGTTTCAACAATTGGGCTCAATTAAGCAAGAAGCTGGTTGATGCAGGCCGGCTAGGTGAGATATATCATGCCAAATGCGGCTGGAAGCGCCGTCGTGGCATACCCGGCAAAGGCGGCTGGTTCACTACCAAGGCGCAATCCGGCGGCGGCCCATTGATCGACCTGGGCGTACATTTTATTGATGTAAGCAATTACCTGATGGGCTTTCCCGAGCCGATTGCAGTCTCCGGCCAGACCTATAGCAAATTTGCTGACGGGCAGCCTTTCAATCCCAGAGCCAGCGGCTACACCGGCACTTATGACGTCGAGGACTTGGCGGTGGGAATGTTGCGCTATGCCAATGGCTGTACTATGCAACTGGAATTCAGCTGGGCCTCTAATATTGATGAGGAGTATACTTTTGTCGAGCTTTATGGTGACAAGGGGGGACTGGCTTATGCTAAGGATAAGCTGACGCTGATAGAAGACTTCGAGGGCAATATCCTGAAGTCCAATCCGGTGCTTGCACCTGATGAGAACTGGGGCAATGTGGAAAGCAGGCATTTTGTCGAATGCATACGTGAGGACAAGGAACCTATTGCCAGACCCGAAGAGGCAGTGATAATCATGAAAATCATTTGCGCTCTTTATGAATCGGCTGAGCTGGGTCGGGAAGTGATACTCTAGCGATATGACTGATAGTGGAAATATTGCGGCGCAAAAGCAAATTATTGAGTTTGATCGCGATCTACAGGCCGCTAAGGTGGAGCGCGAGGAGCTTGCACGCAAAAGACCGGCGTTAGAAATGCGTGCGCAGATGCTGGCCAGCTTACGTAAATGGTTTGCCGAACAAGATTTCCTGGAGGTGGAAACCCCATTGCGGCTGCCTGCGCCGGCTCTGGAAGATTATATAGAGGCGACACCGGCAGACGGGCAGTATCTGCGTAGCTCTCCAGAGCTGCATATGAAGCGCCTGCTTGCTGCCGGTTATGAACGTATATATCAGATCGGCGCCTGCTTCCGCAAAGATGAGAAAGGAAGCCGGCATTTGCCTGAATTCAGTATGCTGGAGTGGTATAGAGCAAAGTCCGGCTGGCGTCAAATACAGCGGGACACTGTCAGCTTATTGCGGCAAGTGCTGCAAGATTGTCGACAACAACAAACATGCAACTTTGGTGGGCGCTCAGTAGATTTTGCTGCAACTTGGGATGAGATAAGCGTCGCTGATGCTTTTAGAAAATACGCCGATTGCGAAGTGCAGGACTGCTTGCGGGACGACAGTTTCGAGGAGGTATTGGTTGCCAAGATTGAACCCTGTCTGGGTCTGGAACGCCCCTGTTTTCTCAGCGAGTATCCGTTGGAATGCAGCGGCCTGAGCGCGCCTATGGCGGGCAAACCCGGTTACGTCGAGCGTTGGGAGCTGTACGTGGGTGGCTTAGAGCTGGGTAATGCCTGCACCGAGCTGCTAGACCCCATCGAGCAGGAGCGCCGTTTTCAGGCTTGCGCCGAGCTTCGCCTAAGCCAGAAGCGTCCGGTCTATCCTATGGATCAGGATTTCATGAATGCGTTATGGCTGGGAATGCCCAAATGTGCCGGCATAGCCATAGGCTTGGATCGTCTGCTCATGCTGCTTTGCGAAACACACGATATAGACAGTGTCGTAAGCTTCGTGCCATGAATTATAAAATATGCCGTGGGTAAAGTATGGTGCCCTTTTAGGCAGGTTAGACTTGTCTACACATAAAAAAACACGAAAATCAGGCCAAGGTAGCTTTGTATATTATTCTCACATTCATCCCATAGGCAGCAAAAAACGGCATATTTAGCCGGATTTCACGCTTGGGCAAACCTCTTTTTTCAAAAAGCCA
>JAAZKR010000138.1 GCA_012799725.1 Oligosphaeraceae bacterium
CATGATGCAGCATGGTGCCGTGTGGCGATTGTTGCCTGCGGGGGACTTTGCCCGGGGCTGAATGATGTGATCAAAGCACTGGTCAATACACTCTGGCACATCTACGGAGTGGATAATATTTTCGGCATTCAGTACGGCTACAGAGGGCTGATCCCCGGCAACGGCCTGAGCCCAATTCTTCATGCGGGCATTTCCGGCCAGCAGTCTTTTGACAAAGGATAGACCGCGGTTCTAGTTGATTTCTTCTGAACCTTGCATTAGTTTAATCATTGACAACCTCGTTGGCGAGTGGAATTATGATGTTGAGACGATAACATCGTTATACTACAAATCAGCAGGTTGTCAACTTTTTTGACCTCTTTTTCAGAAAGTTACTTCACGGATTCAGGTATTTGCTAAAAAGTTGAACAGAGGAGAGGACATGGAAAACTACCGGCCTCAAACAGGGCAACTATCATTTCTTGGTTTGGCGCAGGATGTCATTCAGAGAGAACAGAAAGCGCTGACAGTAGACGAGATATGGGAGATCGCCGATACTAGAGGACTGATCCAACGGCTCGGGTCATCTGGCAAAACTCCCAAAGCGACTCTTGGTGCTCGGCTCTACACTCAGGCGAAAATGCCGGACGGCATAGTTGCGAAAGTGAAGTCACGGCCAGCACGATTTATTTTACGGAGTATTCTGCAAAAGAACCCCCAGTTAGGTTTGGCCGAACAGATAAGTCCAACTGACAACCCCACATGCTTGTCGACCAAGTATCAAGAGCGGGATCTTCATCCCGTGATGGTTTGGTTTGCGAACCAGCGATTTGGGACAAGTTGTCGTACTATCTATCATGAGAAGTCAACCAAAAGAGGACCTAAGCACAATGAATGGTTACACCCCGATATTGTTGGGTTCTCACTCACCACTCAAGGTTGGCAACAATCTGTAGTAAATTTATCTCAAGAATGTGGTACTGTCGCTATGAAGTTCTATTCCTTCGAGCTTAAGCTTGACATCAACTTTAGCATGTTGAGGCAAGATTTCTTCCAGGCAGTATCCAATTCATCATGGGCGCATGAAGGGTATTTGGTCGCAGCGAATATTTCTGATGACACGGAATTCCGTGAAGAACTGACACGTCTGTCGCAAAGCTTCGGAATCGGCATAATTCGTCTTGATCTAGAGGATCCCTTGAACTCTGAAGTGATACTGCCGGCACGTGAACGAGAAGAGATCGATTGGGAGACAATTAACCGGATTGCTGAAGTGAACAAAGACTTCGCAGGGTTTCTTGAATGTGTAGTGAGGTCCGTCAAGGTTAATCAAGTGTATGATGCTCATTTTGACCCTGTATACACAGACGAGCAGGTTCATGAATATACAACGAAACTTCTTAATGGAATCACAGTTCAACAATCGGCTGTGAGACGACGGCAGACAGGCGGTGTCTCTAAACAGTAGAACGTTTGATGGGGAACGAAGTAAGATGATCAACGAACCAGTTCCATTTTTGGCGAATATCGCTCTTGTTGCTCGTGCAGATGGCATATTATCGGCTGCGGAACTCGGGCAGCTTGAAGCCATTCGCAAAGAATATGGCTTCAAGAAGAGCGACTTCTCCGCCGCAGTTCGCCTTGCCGAGAGTGGCAATCACGCTTTGACGCTCGTCGGGACGTTTGCTGACCAAGTGAAGAATCTTGAACTGATTCTTAGAGTCGCCTATGCGAATAGCGACCTCGATGCGGCAGAAGAACAATTGATAGTCGATTATTGTCACAGGATCGGCATTCATCAAGAACAACTGGACAGGATTCTTGTAGAAGTCGTCGCATCACTGAAACAAACCGGAAAGCTCTGTCCAGCATGCGCGGCGGAGAATACACCGGATGCACGCTTTTGCGCGAAATGCGGAGTCAGTCTCGATTCGCAAGGACAAGATATCCAAGTTAAGCTCGATATTCCGAAGAATGGCATCGCCATAGAATTTGCGGAATCGACTGCGATGTCTTTTCCCAAAGCTCTTGAATTGGCCAAGGCAACACCGGGCTATCAGACATGCCAGAGGAATAAGAAGCCATGGCATCTTGCAGTATACCCGTCGGGAGCTATTGTGGATGCCTTGCCTCTTGCAAGCGAGCTATCCGGAATTCGGAATCGTGCTTTATATATCGATGGGAAAGAGCAGCAGTGGGACGAGGTGTTTGGATTCGCATGGTGTGCAGTTCGAAGGGCAACAGCTTATCGACCTGTTGAGTACTGTTTTGGTAAGGATGAGAACCGGCTAAACCCTTGGGGATGCAAGCAAGCCCGTATGGATTGGACGGGGTGGGCCGACTGGTTCTGTTACGGGAAGTGGGAAAAGTCGGGATTTATCGCCTCCAAAATACAGTGGAGGTTCGACAAGGAGAGAATTAAGCACGAATTGGCGACCAATCTTTACCGTTGTCGTTACTGTCCTCATCTGAATGAGAATTTGCTGGAAGCTGTACTTCGCCATTTGCCGGATGTTGTTGTGCCGAGCGAAGATAACAACTGGGATTTTCACCAGATATACGAGGAAGTGCCTGGCGCTATCAAAGTCATTCAGAAGGAGCGAAGCGACGGCTTCACGTATAGCGATGAGTTCTGGACTGATGGAATTCGACCAAAGGGGCTTCACGTACTGGCGGACATCCTTTCGAAAGCATTCCGCGAAGTCAACGCAGATTCAGGAATCATAAAAACTCTGACAAAATGAAGCGTTAAACCAACTGAGCCACCCTATTCCTCACTTGCAGCTGGGTTGGAATCCGGCGCCCCGCCGTTTGCCCAGAAAGTCGGCCTTGCTATGCAAGATTTTTGTCAGTGCAAGGCTCATCCGCCAAAGCAACAATCCTACAAATTTTTCGCACTACTCACCCAGAATCTTCTTTTTTTGGAAAGATTTTCGGAAATCTCATTTTCAAGTCATTGGCATACAGCCCTTTTAAGGTATCGACAATTCCTGTCTTTTTTCTCCGACTGATCCGTCGGAGAAAAAAACCAATAGGCCAGATCACAAATCCGCATGCCCTCCCATCCGTCAAAGCAACAACCCCTATAAAAAATTTTCGTGTCTTTTCGTGTCTTTTCGGTTAAGCCGGCTTAACCGGAAAGCACGAAAAACGCGGAAAAATTTTCTGGGAGTTTATTTTTTGTCATCACAGGCTGCCCAAATTTATTTGCTGACCGGGAATGATTTGTCACAAATCACTCTCGAGGCTGACAAGCTGATGCTGCAACTGGCAGGCCTCTCGCCGGCCCCCTTTGCCTGCGATATCATCTAGGAGGGTGAAAGCGGTCCTTCAGAGGATATGATGCGAAATCTGCTGCGTTCGCTGGATTCACCGTCGTTTTTTGGCGGCAGGCACTGCGGATGCTCGTCTTTATGGCAGAACGTAAACTCAGAACCCCGCAGGATGTTAATGCCTTTCTGAATAATCCGGAAAACAAGAAAGGAGCCGCAAAAGGCAGTATCGAAGATATGCACCCATATCGCGCCCAGATGATTGCTGAACAGGCACAAAGATATACCCCGGCAGAAATGATCCAGGCAGTGAAAACACTCCGAGATGCGCTCTGGCAGACGACCAGCTCAACGATCAAACCGCAACTGGCACTCGAAAATGCACTGCTGAAAATCCTGGGAACCGGAAAAAAAATAATATTCAACGCCTTCCCTAAAAAAAACTCCGCGCTTTCCGCGCTTTCCGTGGACAAAAAACACTAGTCCTTCGATAGTTGCTCTTCGGCTTCCTGGACTTTTTCCAGCCAAGGTTGCAGCCAGATTTTTTCCAGATAGGTGCAATTGATGGCAGGCACCCGGGCAAAGGCATAAATGAATTCCAGACCGTTCTCGGTGCAGATCTTGGTGCCGTATTTTTTCCATCGCATATCCAGATGGAGATGAGTGGGGACTTTATCGGAGTTGATACCGGTTGTTTCACCTACTTCGTGGAGCCGGTTCGGCTCAATTCCGCACCGGATCAGGATCGTCCCGTCCTGGCTGACTAGAAAACGTCCTGCGACCGCAGTAGACTGATTGCCGAATTGAGTGACAATGTTTTTAAGCTTGCTCAATGGGACATCGATTCCAGCAACTCCATACAAGGTTCCTTTGGATGAGTTCACGGCCATCGAACAGGGAATTACCATTTCATTGGTGAGGATATCCTGGTATGGGTCTCCCCAGACCGGCTTCCCTTCCTTTTTCAGTGCGACCTGATACCATCTTCTCTGGTGCGGGTTATAGTCTGCGGTGTAGGATCCGCTGCCTGGGTAGGTCAGATGAAGTCCGTTGCTAAAAGCGAAATAGACCCAGGCCACGGACAGCCCAGTCGTCAGCATCTCATCATAAAGTTCCTGCTGACTCATGTCTTCGTCCTGTTGATCTTTACTGTTGCGCATCAGCCTGGGAATTTGTGAATGCAGCAGATTGAGCTGTTTCAGCAGATGATCATATTCTTTTAGATCCTGCCCCCCGGTCATAAAAGCGGAAAAATGCTCGGGGTCAATGACCTGATTGTAGGCTAGCGAGAATACAGCGCTCGCGGGCCTGCTTTGCTCGGACTGATAATCCAGATAATGAACAAAGCGGTTTTGGGTATTGTTTTCGGTAGTCCGGTTTTCCAGCAGCAGCACTAGGTTGTCACCTAGGTTATCCAGCATATTCTCGAGGCTGGCGATTCTGCGGTCGATGGCCATGCCGGTTTTGCCCACCCGGTTGTAGGCCAGGCTTGCGGCAATATTGCGGTTCTGAAGGGCAACTGTTTGCTGCATCTGTCGCATCTGTGACCAGATATGCAGGGATAGCAGCGCGATCAGCAGTAACAGCCCTGTAGCCATGACTAGACGGCGGTGATTTATGCTCCAGCGATTGATCTTGCCCCAGAAATGATCCGGGTTTGCGGAGACTTCCTCCCCGAGCATATAGCGTCGCACGTCCTCGGCAAGGGCATCGACTGTCTGGTAACGCTGTTCTGGATCAAAGGCCATTGCCTTGTTAATGATTGCTTTCATATCCTCGTCAATCCGGTATCGGAAGCGGGATTTGATCGGATTGCGCTGATTGGTTTTGATGTTTTCTATGACCTCCTTGGAGGTATTTCCACTGTAGGCTTGTTCCAGTGTAACGATTTCGAAAAGGATTGCGCCCAATGCGAAGATATCGCTGCGTTCGTCGCGACCCTGAAGCATTAAAGCCTCTGGCGGCATGAAACGAGGAGTTCCGTTCATCACCGTCAGACTTTCCTGGGTGAGGGTTTTGCCGCCGGGTTCGTAGATCAGTTTAGCAATTCCCCAGTCTATCACATAGGTTTCATTGTATTCCCCGATCATGATGTTTGCCGGCTTCAGATCGCAGTGCATAATATTGCGGGAATGGGCATAACTGATCGCATCGCAAATCCGTAAAAAGATGTCCAGCCGGTGATGCAGCCCTTTCTTCAGATCAAATTTCCGCACTCCGTCCATTTCATAATGCAGGATGATTTTATCCAGATATTCTTTGAGGGTCTGCCCCTTGACCAGTTTCATTGCCAGATGGATGCCATTCTGCTGATCTTTGTTCAAGCTGTAGACCGGGACGATGGCCGGATGATCCAGCTGGGCGGTGACTTGGGCTTCGGTCAGAAAGCAATCCCGTGCAAGCTTGTCGCCAATCAATTCCTGACGCAGGGATTTGAGTGCGACTTCGCGCTTTAGCGAGAGGTCCCGAGCTTTTGTCAGAACCCCCTGACCTCCATCGGCGATGCTTTTACCGATGTCAAAACGCTTGTTGACATCGCCCAGCTCCACTTTTTCGTCGGCCGATATATGCAGCGCATAACCCATGTTTTTGGCCTGAAGTTTCATCTGGTCGGCCAGCAGGGCATCAAGGTCACAGCCTTTTTCAAACAGCGGGGAGGTAAAAATACGGGCGGTGCCACTGCCTTTCGAGTGATGCTTGCGTTTGCGAGCGGCGCCTGGGTCATCCTCCGTTAGCAGCTGCTCGAGTTCATCCAGGGATAGTTTATAAGTAGTATCCGGATCGGTTACAGTAGACATATTTTGGGTCATATTCTGTTCATTATCCGAAGACATAGCCGAAGATCCTCTTCCTGTTCATTCCCATGAAACCCTACATACCATATCTGCTTTGTCCGGATTATTCCACTCCGTAAGGGCAGAGGACTCCCAGAAAAGCTACCTAAAAAGTGGCGCAACCGTCCCGGTTGTGATTTCTGTTTACTCGCCTACTCCTGAATGCTACGCCTCATGCAATTCTCCTACAGGAAATAAAGATAAAGATATACCTCGGCACAGATGATCCATATAGTGCAAACCCTCCGAGATGCACTCTGGTAGACGACCAGCTCGGTGATCGAACCGCAACTGACGCTCGAAAATGCATTGCTAAAATCCTTGGAATCGGGAAAAGGTGATATTCAGCGTCTTAGACTACTGTATAAGTTGTTCAAAGGCCACATCAAATTCCTGGGCATTGACGGGAAGCGGGACAGTGCTGTTTTTCAGATGGGAAAGAAGCATTGCGTTTTCAAGTTCGAGGGCTTTGAGTCCTTCCGCCACTGGAGTAAAAAGCGGGGTCCCTGTCAGAATCGAATCGACGAAGTTCTCGATAATTTCTTTGTGCATGGATGGATTGGTTCCCTCCGTTGGAATTTCGATGTTCGATGCTGCTGGCGGTTCCATCGTCTTCTGCCCCGTCCGGATATATTCCTGGATGGGAATTTCGTTGCGGATGAAGGTAAGTTTTCCTTCTTCAAGAACGAGTCTGCCGTTTTGGCGGTAATTTCCAAACGGTCGGTTCCCGGAGCCTCTCCTGTGGAGGCAATGAAAATCCCTGTGTTCCCTTCGGATATTCCAGGAAAGCGGAAACCTCGTCTTCCACCTCGATGGCATGGTATTTCCCGAACATGAGGCGGGCGGTGACTTTTTGAGGCATTCCGAAAAGCCATTGCAGCAGATCCAACTGGTGGTGGCACTGGTTGAGAAGAAGCCCTCCGCCTTCGCCTTTCCAGGTTCCCCGCCAATGTCCGGAATCATAATAAGCCTGCGTTCGGAAATGTTTGGTGGCAATCAAGTTGATTCGGTGGACTTCGCCGAGTTCCACGCTCTCGAGCATTTGTTTCACTTTGATGTATAGCGTCCCGGCTCCACCTGTAATAACGACCGTCTTGCCGGAGAGTCCGAATAAGGTTTCCACGTAGTTCATGGCCGTTCCCCTTTGCTTTGACTTGTGATGTTTGGAATTTCAACGCCGTATTCTTTGCCGAGAGCCGCCAGAATTGCCGTTGTGTTCAAGGAAAGCGGCACGCCGTCTTTTTCAGCTTTTTTCTGGTTCTCGAATTCTTGTTCACCGGCAAACCAGACGCGTTCCTGACCTTTCGCGAGCGGTGTGTTCCGGAGTCCTTCCAGCATGCGATCCATATTGGAGCGGAAAGACTGCGGGTCGCTGAACCCGTCGATTTTCAAAGCACCGAAAAAATGACTGACTCTTGCCGAGGATTCCGGGGTGCCATATACCTCCGGTCCAAATGGTGCGCCGCAAAGAACTGCGCAGAGAATATCGACCATTACGGCCAAGCCATATCCCTTGAACCCGCTTTGCTCCGTACCCGCACCGCCGAGCGGAAGAATCCCTCCTCCGCGCCGCGCCAGCATATCATCGAGGATGCCCTTGGGGTCCTGTGCGTGAAGTCCATCCTTGTCCACCGCCCAGCCTGCGGAAAGGGATCGGCCTTCGCGATCACAGACTTCCAGTTTCCCGCGTGTGACAACGGTGGTGGACATATCGAGGACGAACGCATGATGCTTGTCCGCCGGCGCACAAAAAGCGAGCGGATTTGTCCCGAACATGACTTGTCGCCCAAATGTCGGCACCCCTAGCGCGGCCGTATTTGTCATGGCGATTCCGATCATGTCATGCTCCAGTGCCTGCATCGCATAATACCCAGCGATCCCGAAATGGTTCGAGTTCCGGACACATCCAAACGCCGCATGGGTCTTTTCTGCTTTTTCAATGACTTTCCGCATGACGAATTCACTGACCGGCGGCCCCATGCCCCCTCCAGCGTCAACAACAATCGTCGAAGCGCTCTCCCGGAGAACCCTTTGTTTCGGATTCGACAGCATCTGCTGCGTCTTCAGTCCATTTACATAGCGCCGCAAACGACCGACACCATGAGACGGGATTCCGCGCATGTCGGCGGCAACCAGCACTTGCGCCGTCGTTGTGGCTTCGCTTTCGGAAAGCCCGAGCTTCTGAAAAATTGCCGAGCAAAAGCGGATGAGCTCCCCTGCATTCATTCGAAGAACCTCGGGCGATCCAGTCATTTTTGAATCCTTTATTTATGATGGTGCAGTCTTAATTCTGCACTACTATATGTTGCCATATCCTCCTTGTCAAGACCGATTTCGAAAATAATATTTTTTTGTAACTGGAAAAGTTAAACGCACGCTTTTTGTGCATTTAATTCTGCAAATTGCAATATGTGCATTTAATCTTGCAAATGGGGCAGTGTGCTTTTAATCCTGCAAACGCCATCATACATGA
>JAAZKR010000139.1 GCA_012799725.1 Oligosphaeraceae bacterium
ACAGAAGACCCTTTACGTTGACAACTAGTTTTTTAGAAACTCATCTAAAGCTGTAACGAGGGCTGACATATCTTCTGGGTAAACATCTCCAATATTGCCGAGTCTGAAGGTTGGTATCTCGGTGAGTTTACCGGGGTAGATCACAAAGCCTTTTTCTTTGAGTGCATTGTAGAGACTTGCAAAGTCAAGGTCACCGAGTTCGAAAGTTGTAATGATGTGTGATTGGTATTCAGCTGGGATAACAGCTTTGAATCCAAGTTTTTCCAGACCTTCGGTTAAGATATTGTGATTCTCGATGTATCGGTTTTTACGAGCTTCAAGACCGCCTTCCATCTTGTAGTTATCGAGTGCTTGCCTTAGTGCCAGAAGCACATTGGTTGGAGAAGTGAAGCGGAACTTGCCGTTTCCGTCGCCAAAGCTCTTAGACTGGTCGTAAAGATCGAGGCTGTGACTGGAAGCATTGTCGGCGCATTCTTCTAAGAGCGCCTTTTTCACTACAACAAAGCCAAGGCCGGGGAGACCTTCCAGGCATTTGTTTGAACTGGATGCGAGGGCGTCGATCTCAAGGCCAGGCATGTCTATATCGTATGCACCAAAGCTTGACATTGCGTCAACAAGAACCTTCTTGCCATAAGCTTTTGCAAGTTTAACCAGATCTTCGAGAGGGTTAATAATTCCAGTTGTTGTTTCGCAATGAACGAATGCAACTGTGCTGATGTCTGTGGTTTCTTTGAGTTTTTCTTCTACTGCTTCTACATCGAGAGGGTTAGTCATATTAAACTCTAAAGGAATATATTTTCTGTCTATTCTGTCGGCAATTGTGAGCATGCGCCTTCCATATTCGCCATTGACTAGGAAGAGGATGGTTTCACCTGTTCCAGTGAGAGTATCCAGCATTGCTTCTACTGCATATGTGCCACTGCCTTGTAGGAGAACGGTGGTGTAGTCCCCGTTTGCAGAAATATTTGTTATGTCATTTATTACGGAAGTAGTAATTGCCTTATACTCATCGTCCCAGGTGCAATGGTCTGTGAGCATTGCATTTTTAACTGAGTAACGTGTAGTAAGTGGGCCAGGTGTTAAAAGCTTTCTGTCAGCGTTAAGCTCAAGCTTTCTATTTATGTCGGCAACAACATCGATGAGCTCGTCCATGTCGTCGATGATGTAGTCTGCGCCAGCTTTGTAGTAGCTGGCGCGAACTCGCTTTTTGTGTTCTTCGAGTTCGCCTTTCGACAAAGCTGCAACTTCATCACGACTGAAGCCGAGCTCGGATGAACCCATGATTACGCCGACAGTCCAGCAGTTGGCATTTTTGCCTTCTTTAATGTCTGCGGTTGTGTCTCCAACCTTTATTGCTTCCCTTGGCTCTGAAATGCCAAATGCCTTGAGGTTTTCCCAAATCATGTATGGGTATGGTCTGCCCTTTGCTGTCATATCTGGAGAAATCCAGAAATCTGGGGCATAGCCTGCATCTGCAACCTTCTTTAAAACAGGTTCCATCATCTGAGATGTGTAACCAGTAGTTGAACCTATTTTTATCCCCTGCGCTCTTAGAGCATCTACTGTTTCTATTACATGCTCCTTGATGTCGCAGTGCAGTTCAATGTTAGCAAAGAGTGTTTCTTCGAATTTCTCATATGCTCTTAAAATCTGTTCCTCTGAAATTGGTTCGGGAAGCATGGCGGCAATTGCGCGAGTATGGTCTATCTTCAAAAGACCCATTGGCTTTCTAGCCATCTCGTTGGTAATCTCTACTCCTATGCTTCTATATCCATCGACAAATCCTTTTATCGGCGCAAAGCAGCCGTAGTCAATGGTTGTTCCTGCCCAGTCAAAAATAACTGCCTTAATGTTTGTAGCCATTTATACCTCCAAAATCTCTTTATATAAATCTCTAATCGTTTCCGCACAAAATTCCATCGGGTTATTGCCAAGTCTCTCAATGTTAACCGAACTAACCAGAACATCCAAATCCTGTACCTTCACGTTTTCTGGCGGATGGATTTCCAGTTTTTTCAGCAAATCCTCGAAGAATGAAATTGCCTGTTTATGGTTTTCTTGTCCCAGGGCAATTGAAATATCCTCAAAATTATTCATCTGTTTCCAAACCTTAGGCAAACAAATTGCGACAGCATGACCATGCGGAATGCCATACATAGATGTAAGCTTATAACTCATAGCATGAGGTGCTGTTGTGGTAGTTATGTTTATGGCCTTGCCTGCCAAATGAGAAGCCCATAGCATTTTTTCACTGCCCTTCTCCTCATTTTTTAAATAGGAGTCCATATTATCGAGTATAAGTTTTATTGCCTCCTTGGAATATCCTATGCTTTCGTCCGTAGCCTTTTTGGACCACCAGGACTCGATCGCCTGGCAAAGAGCATCAAGCATAGTGCACTTCTTTTGGTAAAGAGGCAACGTTTTAAGTAATTTTGCATTCAAAACAACATAATCAGGAAGAAGTCCCTCGTCAGCGAGAGACCTTTTTTCGCCTTTTTCATAGATGGCTGCGAAATGCGTCGCTTCGCTACCAGTTCCTGAAGTTGTAGGGATGGCCATTATCGGCATATCACCGTATAAGCCATGGTAAAATTTAATTGCTTTTGCTGTATCTATGCTACTTCCGCCGCCTACAGCAACAATGAAATCACACTTGTTTTCATTTAAAATTTTTGTCCCTGCGAGTATATCTTCATAGACTGGATTAGATGTAAAGCCGTCAAACTTTACAACCTCACATGGAAACCTTATACCAAAGGAATCAAAGGCTTTGTCGCACACAAGCAGCGGTTTTTTGTCTTTTAACAAATCAAACGCTGAAAAATCATAAAAGACCTGTTGCATTTTCAAAACTCCCTGAATCCGTGAAAATAACGATGCGTTTTTTACTTCACGGATTCTGGATTAATTCTTTTTAGTTTTACTGCCGCTGGCTTTATAGGTAAGGTGCCATTGTGATTCGGCTATTTCCTGCCAGATCAGGTACAAGTTACGCATGCTCACCTTGATAACCAAGGCACTGCATATCATTAAGACCATCAAGCTGGAACCGCCATAGCTCAAAAAAGGCGCAGTTACTCCGGTGGTAGGACACCAGCCGCTTACCACCCCTATATTGATCAGGGCCTGCATGCAAAACAAGGTGGCTATGCCTAGGCAAAGCAGCATTTCAGGCCTGCCACGACATTGTCGCGCAATGAAAACTATGCTGGTAGATAAAGTCAAATACAAGAAAAACACTAGCGACACACCTAGAAAGCCTAGTTCTTCACCAATGACTGCGACAATGAAGTCGGTATGCGCCTCCGGCAAAAATGTTTTTATAACTCCTTTGGAGAATCCCCTACCCTTCAGGCCGCCACCGCCCATACCCAGCTGCGAACGCCAGAGCTGAAAAGCATCGCCAAGCTGTTCTGCTTCCGGGTTTCTATATGAGGTCATGCGGCTTAGTCTTTCCGGGCTCATTTTTATCGCCAGGCCGCCCACCAGTAACCCCAGTACAGTAATGATCAGCAGATAGTGAATTCTAACACCGGCATAGAACATCATGGCTAGGCAAGTTGCTCCGGTGATGACGGTACTGCTCAGGTCTTTGCCCATCAAAATCAGAAATAATACCGCCCCGACGGTACAGCCCGGCAGTAAAATGCCCGGCACGAATTTTTTGATCTCTTCTCTGGGCAAAGTACCATAGTAAGCAGCTAGAAATAAAAGCAGACAGACCTTGGCGAACTCAGAAGGCTGTATCTGTAATACATGCGAACCGATGCTGAGCCTGAGCCAACGCACCGCACCCTTTACCTCGCTACACATGGGAAAATACTGTAGAGAACCGGGACATAGCTTATTGATCAGCCAGGCTAATGCCAGATAAAACAACATGCAGCCAACAATCAGCAGAGCCCAAAACGAATAGCGTACCAAAAGTCGAAAAGGTAGCAGACTGATGCCAAAGGCTATGCACGAGGCAATTACGAGCCAGACAATCTGATTCCAAAAAAGCCTGGCCTCATAGTTATGCACCGTAGCCGAATAAACCATGGGCAGCCCCAACCCGATCAGAAACAACAGCGAAGCTATGAAAATCAGCGGCCAAATTCTGGCGCTGAGCAAGCCTTGCATATCTAATGCGGAATGACTGGTGGAGGACCAAACCGGCTCTGCGACATTATCAGAAGGCATGAAGAAATATTCCAAGAATGAAAAAGGTCATAGGCAAGTAATATGATACCAAATGCAAAGAATTCCAAGAAAAAAAGGCCTTGTTATTCGTCACGGCAACAAAATTCCAAGCGGTACAATAAGAATCATCAAAAATCGTGAAAAGGCACAAAAAAAGACCTGCGAAAAGCTCGCAAGTCTTTGATTTTGTGTGGTACCGGAGGTGGGAGTCGAACCCACACACCCTTACGGATACCAGATTTTGAGTCTAGCGCGTCTGCCATTCCGCCACTCCGGCAATCAATGGAGATTAATATAGACTTTTGTCCGCGTTTTACAATCCGAAAT
>JAAZKR010000140.1 GCA_012799725.1 Oligosphaeraceae bacterium
GGGAAGGCACGTTTGGCGCTCCGTGCCGGGAAAACCGCTCGAAGAAGTGCTGGCAAGGCTTAATGAATCATCCCGAAAACCAAAACAGTGCCAGCACAACTTCACAGAGGTTCAGTTATCTGAACTTCGCGCCGGATCAGCTGCTATTTTTGCTTGAACAGCCAGCCCGCCCCGATATCGGCATCGGCGTTGGCTTCCCGGTATTTATTCAAGTTAAGGTTCCAAAGCCAGGCGTTCACAGACTCTTGTCCGGCGAAGTAGCCCAATGTCCAGACTTGCGGCTGCAAGTCCAGCGCTACCGGTGCAACCTTGAAGTTTTGCTCTTGAAAATTGTCGGGGTTGGCGACGAAGTACCAATAGCTTTGTCCTCCATGCAGTATTTTTGGGCGGGCGTAACCTTTTTTCTGGCTGTCATAGGCAAAAGGTTGCAGGTTTTGTATAAGGCCTTGGCTGGTGCCTTGGCTTACTTCACCAGGTAAAAAGAACAAATGCCAGCCTGGTTGTTCGGGTTTGGCAAGGGTTATGTCCTGTACAGTTTTATAAAAGTTCAGCGTTACGGTGCGACTATGCAGATTGCCCTCCTGCTGAGCTTGAAAACGTAGCTGAGTGGTTTCATTGAAGACCGGATCAATGGTGCTGCCACCAGCAAGCGGCTCCTGGCGGACACCATTGATCTCATATATAACGCGGCTACCCTCAGCCGCACTCAGCGTAAAAGCCACCTGCCAATCAAAGTAAGCGTATTGATTATTCGGATTGTGATCCACTTCGTAGTTATGGATGGGTTGCTCCTGCTTGACGTAATTTTGTACTACCGGCAAGCTTTCGGCCAAACCATCGGCGTAGGCCATGACCTGAATAACGGTATCGTTTGCTAGTGTAAGACTGTTGCCCGTAAAAGTATTCTCGCCGGGGTTGCCATCAGCAAGCCTGATCGGAATCTGATTGTTCCTGGTGTAGTAAAATTGTGCGCCGGGCGTCTTAGACTCAAAGCTCAGGATTGCGCTGTCAGAAAAATCTTCCTGCTGCAAAGTGAGCGTGGGCCGGCTAGTCATCAGCTGATATGAAGCGCGATAAACCGGCTCGCCGATCTTGGTGTTGCCCTCGTAGGCGCAGACGCTGATGGTCGTGTTTTCTTCTATGATTATGGGGTGATACGGGTCGAAGATCGGAGATTCCAGAGTAGGTATGCTGCCATCGGTCGTATAGCGGAAGACCACGTTATCGTAGTCGCTCTCCAGATATATGGCTTCCCACTCGTCAAAGGCAGGGAACATTTCCGGATCCGGTTCAAAGTACAATATATGCATATCCTCGTCCGGTTCCCAGACAAATTTGTCCAACCAGGCCTTGCCATCGAGTTTTTCGCCCGATTCGGCATCCAGTTCCAGCTTCTCATAATATTCGCTATCCGGCCCCAAGATAGCGAAGACGGCCTCCTTCGTGTATGTTTCTCCACCAAAGTAGACTTCATCCTCCAGCCACCAGGCTTCGCCGGGCTCGACGGAATTATCAAGTGTGTCGCTATCCCACCAGAGGCAGCCGTCCTCATAATTGCCCATATACAGGCATAGTTCCGAGTCATTGTAGTAGTCCAGGGAGACTTGGTAGCGGAAATGCAGCGTGCCTGCGCCCTGTACCTTAAAGCGGAATCTGCTTTCTTTCTGTGGGCTGTCCTTGTCAGGTGCCTTGCCTTCCAGGTAAGTGCTTCCTGCCGAAGGCACGTTTTTAATATTGGCTCCTGAGACTGTACCGGTCTTAAGCGTCCAAGAACCCTCAGAAGTAATAAAGATGATACCGGCGGGATAGTCCAATGCCTTGCTAAGATTGGCAGCAGAGATCGCCCATAAGGAGATGCTGCCGGAAAGCGCCAGAAGCAGGGCAACGCGCAGCACAAGAGGTTTGATAAAATTGCGTCGCATGATAATAAAAATCCTGAATAAAAGGTCAAAAACTTGAAAAATCAAGACAAATCGACTATAATATACACCGTAAGGGCGCGCTTTGGCCGTAAAGCAGCCTGAGAGACAAGTGCCCACAGCACGAAGACGACAGCTTTTCGGTCTCTGGAAATCGAGGGATGTGAAATCCTGAGGATAGCGCTCAATCGGAGCGAGTGCCGGAGAACGTGCGGTAAAAGCTACCGAAGGCGGAGGAGTTTCGTTTCATTGCACGGGCTGCGCTGCAAATGATTGCTCTTGATGATTTGGGGAAATTCTTGGGCGAGCCGCTCTGAAGTACCGGTTTTGTTTGCGCCGGACAGCTCTGAAAGAACGATATAAGGCGCTTTATCCAAGGAAAAGACCTAAAAAATGCGTTTTCCGCTTGCATACCGCTAAAAACGGTATATCTTAACACAAAACCGCGTGGAGTGTACTGCGATTAAGAAGCTTTGTCAGCAGCAAATTTTAGCCAAAATACAATTTTTTTACGAAAAACTTGAAAAAACACGCAGTTTGGCTTTGACTTTCTCGCAAATGGTGTATATTGTGTAAATGTTCAAAACAAGAGTTTCTCATTTTCTCGGCTTTGCTTGTACAAAGAGCGAAAGGAGGAGAGGTTAGTTAAAATCATTTAATTTAGGTTTTGTTTGTTTTTGTTTTGTTAACAAGGCTATCGTTCTGATGGCCGGGGTGGTTAGAGAGAAGAAGAGGATAAAAAAGGAAGTAAAATGAAAAAAATCCTAGCAGCAATTCTAGTGTGTGCCTTTGGCGTTAGTGCCATGGCCGCCTCCGTAGTTTATAGCTACAAATCAAGCTTCACGCGCATTGACCCGATTTACAAGGTGCGCACTATCGGCACTGGCAGCTCGAAGGTGAAAACCGTTACCGAGAGCTACAGCACCAAGAAAGACACCATTGATGGCTACATCATTCTGCCCGTCTGCGAAGAGTGCAATGGTACGCTCGAGTCTTCGATCGTCGATGATTTCTATGGCACTGGCTACTTCACTCGCAAGGGCGACAAGCTCGGCAGAAAAGCCAATATCTTTGGCACGGTGAAAACCACAGTTTATGCCGAAGCCGGTATCTTTGGCAAAAACGCCTATGTCACCGGACATCCGAATATCCAAGGCGATCCTTCCGACCTAAAGGAACTGAAGAGTGCCTGGATGTGGGTTTATTTCGGTTTGCCTGGTGCTGAAAAAGTGGATCCCAATTCCGTTGTTAAAAGCGGTGATATCATCAAGGGCGCTGGAGATGAAGATGTCTTCTACGGCTTCCTCGGCTTGGACAATGTCGAAGGTTACTCTGTTTCCAATGCCGGTTTTGGTTCCGTCAAAGTAGTGAGCCACACTGAAGCTGCCAAACTTGGTTTCTGTGAGGGCGATCCGGGCAGCAGCTACAGCTGCCAGATCATCAACAGCATTGCTGGTTCCACGATAGGTTGGTTTGAATACGAAGGCCTCTGCAACAACACCCCGATGTGGGACCTCTGTGATCCCAGCGCCGTCAACAAGGTCACTGAAGCTCCCATCGTTGGTACTTGGTCTCTGAAGTATAACAATGCTCTGAGCGATCTTGGAGATTCAGCCAAGGAAGAGGCTATCCTGAATAAACTCAAGGCCAAGGATGGAGAGTTCATCGAGTATAGCTGGGCCTACTAATGACATACAACACATTGCCTAAGGCGCAGAACCGAATGGAATCCGGTTGCCTGAAGCTACAAGTGCCGGCCTGAGCAGTTCGTGACGATTTGCAACAGGTCGGTGCACGGAGAGGAGAGACCCCTGTGGTCTCTCCTTTTTTCATACCCTGTCTATTCTTGAGCAGGTTTTCGGTTCGATTCATGGTCTCAAAAATCTGCTTGACTCGGATGGTCTGTGGATAAAAATGAGCTGTGCGCATCCGGCTACCTAGTGTCAGCGCATTATTTTTTTTATTTTTCGGCAACCAAAGCACAAGTTAGTGGTCTAACCGTGTAACAATCCACATAGGCTTCCACACAATCTTTAGCAAAAAGTATAATTCCATGCGCGTTCAAAGAAAAATCATCATTGCATTTTTTGCCCTTTTGCTTCTTAGTTTAGCGTTCTATCTTACCAGATTGGGCGCAAGTAAAAACGATAAGCCGCATTCCCAGACGGAGGCGCATGCGTCGGCTGGTGGCGGCACGGAAAATGCTGCTGTTTCCGGTGAGCAAAGCTCACCAGACCTTGCTGCAAAAACAGCCTTGGCCAAGAAGAACGAACAGGCTGAATTAGACGAGTTGCAAGACCTGCTTGATGATGATGACAAACAGCAGGAAAGCCTGGCCAAGGCCCTGAGCCTGAGTCGCAGCCATGTGGTGGCTCAGCAATTGGCTGCTATAGATGCTCTGCGCTGGCTGGGAGGTAAAGAGTCCGTCAGAGCTTTGATTCAGCTACGTAAAAACGCAACACCCATAGTTGCAGAGGCAGCAGGCATGGCTCTGACGCATCTCTTGGCCGAAAGCTTACACAGCGGCGGTTTGCGTTCAATAAAGACAGAAGCGGGGGCAAGCTCTCCAGATCAGGGGAAAAATGTCGATAAGACTGCACAAGCAGAAGAGCTTGCCGATGATGCTGAAATGGAGGAGGAACCCTCTGGCCTAAATATTTTTGCCGATGTGGAGTTTGATGCCAAACTCTGGGAGGAGGCCATAATCGAGGCACCTACCCCGGCAGAACGGGATGAGCTGCTTATACTGCTCTCAGCCCATCCGAACACCGATACCGTGCCCATACTCCTGAATATGCTGGAATCCGGCAACGAAGAGCTGCATGCCGCTGCCTTGGAATACCTGGAATTTGTTACCTTTGGCGTGCCAATCAGCAATAGGCAGGAAGGTGAAGACTGGCTGGCAACTCACGGTGCCATGGAAAACTTCCAGAAACAAGAAGAGTAAAATTCTGCGTAATCCGGTTAATCTGCGGATAAAATAAATCATTGAGCCGCTAAGAACGCCAAGGGTGCTGAGACTCAAACGCATAACTGTCGTTTTCCGATGCTAAAAGCAAGGGCTGATTTTCTTGCAGTGATTCTTATGCCGGGTTATATTAACTGTTTAATTATCATACTTAATCATCAAGGCCGATTTATGAAGCTGTCAATTCTGCCGCATATTTTCCTGCTTACTTGTTTTGCTGCATCGCTGCTCGAAGCACAACCGTTTAATCCTGCGACGGCAGCGAGTGCTACGAAGCCTAATCCAGCTCTGCTAATGGCTTATTTGCGGCCGACAGACGCTGTGCTTGAAGTAGGTGATATGCGCCTAACCTGGCAAGAGTTTCAGCCTTTGGCGCGACGCATCATGGGGCAGAATCAGGCTGGGGATCCCAATATAGGCATTGAACAATTGCAGAAAACTTTGCAGCGCATAGCTTTGCGTGGTCTTTACTTGCAGGAGGCGCGCAGCCGTGGCATAGAGCTAAGCGAAGAAGAGAAGAAAAACCAGGAAGCAAATCTGGCCGCCGGCTTGCAGGGCAATAAGCAGGGTTTAAGCAAAGATGAATTCATCAAGCAATTTTCCGAAAATGAAAGCACGCTTATGACTCTTAATTATGCAGATGCCCAGAAAGTGGTGAAATTAGGTGATGAGGTATTCAAGGACATCGACGTCAGTGACAACGAACTTAAGTTGATGGTCGCTATGGAAAAATCCATGCAAGCCTCATTTCGCAAGCAGAACGAGGCCAGAAGAAAAGCCGTGCTAGAACTCTTGCAAGAGCCGCGTGCTCGTACAGATGAAGGCTTCGCCGCGATTGCCAGAGAATACTCCGAGGGTGCCGAGGCCGGGGCAGGTGGTAAGCTGGACTATAAATTCTTGCGTGAAGACCTGGCTGAAGTAAATCAGATCAAAGAGTTTAATGTGCAGCTTGGAGAAACCTCCGGGCTGCTGGAGACCGACACCGCCTTCAGAGTCATGCGGGTCCTGGAAAAAATCCCCGCTGAGAATCCAGATGAGCCCGAACGTCTTATCGTGGCACAATGGCTATTCAAGAAATCCGAAGAGAAAGAGGACATAGATATACCCGAGCTCAGAGAGCGGCTTCTGCTGCGCAAAAAGCAAAAAGCCATGGAGCAGTTTGGAGAAAGCTTGCAAAGCAAGTATCCGGTTAAATGCCCGCTCTTTCCTGAGGGTCTGTTTAAGCATCTAGCAAAGGAAACACAAGAAGAACCAAGTGATAATGAGTGACAACTTGCGCTGATTAAAAACTGGCTGGTCACAGAACATACCAGCCGAGTATGGCTGGTCACAGAACATTTATCTGTATGTTCTACAGCCGCTTCAGATGGGGTCAGCGAGAACCATAAATGCCGCGAACCACAAGCCCATTTTTGGCCTTTGCTTTGTTCACAATGATCAATGACCAAAAAATCATGCTTGCCCATTACTCGGAGTCATGTATGCGACATAAAAGTATGTATCAGAACAGTGTGGCAATATCCAAATGGTATTGGCTGCTTATCTTCGTCTTTGCTGCCAGCAGCCTTTTGCGGGCTCAGGAGTTTAACCGAGTTTATCATAGTATCTCCGAGGCCAAGGCGGTTGCATTAGTTAATAACCGCCCGTTGCTGGTGGTATTGGGTAGTGCTATCTGCCCTCACTGTGATAATTTTGACAATAGGGTTTTCAATACCGACGCTTTTCTTGCGTATGCCGCTGCCAAACGCATAGTGCTCTACCACCAACGCGATGATGGCTCCCTTCGCAGACAGGTCATGAGGGACTATCAACGGAAAGCCGGTATGGAGACCGTGCTTCCGGTAATATTTATGTTCAAGGTTCGTGCCGGTGCGGATTTGACTTCCGATGACTCGACTGCCTTAATACCGACTCAAGTAGAC
>JAAZKR010000141.1 GCA_012799725.1 Oligosphaeraceae bacterium
CCCGTGAACATCTTGCTCTACGGCGCACCGGGCACAGGCAAGACTAGCTTTGCACGGACATTGGCCAAAGAAATAGACCGTACCTGCTACAGCATTGCCCAGGATACAAGTAGGCATGACGGCCGCACCTACAGCTCGCCTGACTTTCGTTTCGGGGCGCTACAAGTCTGCGACGAACAAATTGCCCCAAATGAGAGCCTGATCATCGTTGATGAAGCCGATGACATGCTGCGAAGTTCTAACGGCTTTGGCGGTCCATTTATGCTCTTTGGCGGCGGTTTTCAATCCGGTTCCGGCGACAAGGGACTCTTAAACACGGTGCTGGACACGCTGAAAACCTCAACAATCTGGATTACTAACACGCCTGCCCAGGCGTTGGACGAATCGTCGCGCCGGAGATTCGACTACTCCATCTGCTTCGAACCGCTGAACTGCGAACAGCGCCGGCGTATCTGGAAAAACAACATCGCCCGCTTGCAGATGGGACGCCTGATCAGCAGGAAGCAAATAGAAGAATTTTCCACACTTTACCCGGTCAGCGCCGGAGGCATCGCCCAGACCTTAGACAACCTGGCCAAAATGCAGCCGCGCAAAGCGGAAGTGACTCAGCTGGTGGAACAGCTGATGAAGCCGCATTGCGAATTGCTGGGCATCAAGTTGTCGGATGACAAATTACTGCCTGCAAAGGACTATTCGCTGGAAGGGTTGAATATCAAGGGTGACGTCGAGCTGGAGCGCATCGTGGAGGCGGTTCGCGTCTTTCAACAGCAGAAGGGAGTGCAGGACCCGGATCGTCCCCGCATGAATCTGCTTCTCACCGGGCCGCCGGGTACAGGCAAGACCGAGTTCGTCAAGTACCTCGGCAGCATCCTGAAGACCAAGGTCAATGTCCGCATGGGCAGCGATTTGCTTTCCATGTGGGTTGGCGGCACGGAACAGAATATCGCCCGCGCTTTCCGGGAGGCAGAGGCCGAGCGTGCCATTCTCTTCCTCGATGAAATTGACGGGCTGGTTCAGAGCAGAGCTGGCGCCCAGCGCTCCTGGGAAGTGACACAGGTCAATGAACTCCTGTACCAGATGGAGAACTTCAACGGCGTGATGATTGGCGCAACCAATTTCGTCCAGAACCTGGATCAGGCCATTATGCGTCGCTTCACCTTCAAACTCCAGTTCGATTACCTGGACGATGCCGGCAAGCAGCTCTTCTTCGAGCGAATGTTCAAAACCGTCGTGACCGACGAGGAGCGGCAGCGCCTGAACGAAATTCCCAACCTCGCTCCCGGCGATTTCCGCACCGTCCGGCAGAGCCTCTTTTACTATGGCGGCGAAGTCAGCAACGCCCAGCGCCTGGATGCCCTCGAGCGAGAAGCGGAAGCCAAGAACTGTGGGCGCTTTGTCGCAAAGAGGAAAATAGGGCTGTGATGGAGAACATGCACATAGAGGAGCACTGAAATTATGGACACATCAACGATTCTTGACATGAAAAACAAAATCACTCCCCAGGACCTGGAAAGCATCGTACGGCACCAGATATCTCTGCTCCGGGAGCAACCGGAGCTCTCCGGGAAACTGCCGCCGCTGATGATATGGGGCGCGCCTGGCGTTGGCAAGTCGAGCATTCTGCGCGATGTAGCAAAAGAGGCTGGCATAGGTTTCATTGACATTCGCCTGGCCCAGCGTGAACCAGTGGACATCCGTGGGTTGCCCGTGCCTAACGAAGATTCCGTAAGCTGGCTGCTTTCTTCGGACTGGCCGCGGGATCAAGCCAGTCGCGGCATCCTGCTCTTTGACGAATTGACGGCAGCCGACCGTACCCTGCAAGTGGCCGCCTACGAAATCATCCTGGACCGACGCCTGGGAGACCTCTATCGCCTGCCTGACGGGTGGTATGTCGTTGCAGCTGGCAATCGAGAGGAAGACATGGCTGTTGCCACCACCATGAGTTCTGCGCTTGCCAACCGCTTTATGCATGTCGAGCTGCATGAATCCCCGCCGGAATGGGTGCGTTGGGGCTTGCAGAACAATGTCCACCCCACCGTACTCGGCTTTATCCGCTTCCGCCCTGATTTGCTGTTTCACCAGGAAAACGAGAATCTCGAGCGCGGCTGGCCGACGCCGCGCTCCTGGGAGAGGGTCAGCACGCTGATACATAATTTCAACATTAGCGACCGTCCCGAATTGCTTGACAAGTTGATTTACGGACTCGTCGGCAATCAGGCCGGAGTGGAATTTTTGGCTTTCAGGGAGATTACCACCCGGTTTGCTGACACCTACGAACTGATGACCAACCCGCAGAAGAAAATCATTATCCCTGAGAAGCCAGATCAGCGTTACGCCTTCTGCGCTGCGGTGGCCTATCATTTGTGGCGTGGCAACTCCGAGGAGGAAGAGACTGCACTGCTTTCAGGATTCTATCGCATCGCCATGGCCCTGCCTAGCGATTTCGCCACTATGCTGATGATGGACGCCCTGACCGGAAACCGCAAGACAGCCGACCCAACAGTATTCGCTGACAAGCTCTACAACCACAGTGGCTATCACGCCTGGGCGGAAAAACATGGAAAGGCCATGCGGGCGCGGATGAACCGGAAGGAATTGACATAAAAGTGAAGACACTTGAACAGAAAAGCGCAATGGTCCTGAAGAGCCTGGAGCAGGACAGGCAGAAGCTGCTGCTGCGCCAGCCGTTCATCGGAATGGTTCTGATGAATCTTGAACTTGTGCCGACGTCAGGAGACTGCGTGAAAACGGCCTGCACCGATGGCGCAAGGATTATGTTCAGCATTCCTTTTTATGCTAAGCTGAACCTTGAAGAACGCCTGTTTGTGCTGGCGCACGAAGCCTGGCATTGTGTTCTGATGCATGGCTTGCGCTGCCAAACCCGCAATCAGAGGCGATTCAATATCGCTGCTGACCTGGAAATCCATTTCATCCTCCAGAAAGAGAAGATGAAAGAGCCTTTCGTGCTGCCGCATAAAACGGAGTGGGACGGCCTGTCCGCCGAGGAAATCTACGAGCGGCTGGGGCATAAGCCTCCCCGGGACTACCGCAATTATGTCCCTAGGCGTGAATCAGAACATATTCGCGGCAAAGAAAACGGGGAGGGATTTGATCAGCATGTCTATGCAGGAAGCGCAACCAGCTTAGAGGACGCAGAATCACAGCCCATTTGGAATCAAGATGCTGTCGAACGCCTTCGCCGCTTTGTCATCCAGGCTGCGCAAGTTATGGAACGCGCCCAAGGACATCTTCCTGCGTATCTCCAGGGAATCGTTGAAAGGCTCCGCAAGCCTCAGCTATCCTGGCGTGAACTCCTGCGCCAGTTTGTGACCAGCTGCTATGGCGGCTCGCGCCGCTGGCTGCCGCCATCGCGACGCTACCTGACAAAAAAGCTCTATCTGCCGTCCTACCGGAGCGACAAGCTGAACGCCGTGCTCGCCATTGATACCAGTGGGAGCACAACCGATGACTTGCCGCAGTTCTTTGCCGAATTGTCCAGCCTCCTAAACTCTTTCGGCAAGTACGAGCTGACTGTTATTCAGTGCGACCGTGAAATACAGCACGTGGAAACATTCACAGATGCGAGGCGACTTCCGCGAAACTATGAATGGGTAAGCCATGGTCATGGCGGGACTTGTTTCAAGCCGCCATTCGAGTATGTAAAAGCGCATAATCTGAAACCTGCAATCTTCATCTACCTGACCGATGGCGACGGCAACGCCCCAGAGAAAGCCCCGAAATATCCCGTGCTGTGGGTGCTTACCCAAGATGGCCAAAACAGGGCAAAATGGGGACGGGCGATAAGGCTGAAGCACGGCTGACAACCAGTCCCGGCCTGAAGATGAAGAAGGAATGTTTGAAAATAGAGGGGAATAACCATGCTCAAGAAATTAGTAACAGCGTATGATGCTCTATGGGAAAGAAAAGCTCCCATCGAGGAAATTGTAGCATTCTGCCGGGAGCAGATTGAACAGGCAAAGGACGACACCGCAGAGAAACCGAAAATCTACGAGGTCTGGCTTCATAGCTTTTGGGGAGATATGGTGTTTTTGTTCCACGTTCTGAATGCATTATCAGAGCATGACGATGAACTGCTGTGTCAGATTGGCGTTTACATGATGATCATTGAAAAGAAAAACAGCACGCAATTACTTCAATATACACGACGCATTCTATCCATGAAATATGTCCTTTCAGATAAAATACGTGGTCTCTTCTGGCATCTGATGCAACGTGCATCCTATTCCTATAGCATTGATGGAAAGCGCCTATGCGATATTATGTTTTCTGATAACCGTAGTATCCGTGACGAAGTCCTTCGTCGTAAATTTCCAGGATATGAAATGATTCCCAAAGGTATTTATTTCCTTGGTTTCCCGAATAGATCATCAATTCCAAGCAATTTAGAGCATGCAATTAAGCATGACTCTGTACCATTATTTGACATGACTATGACTTTGTCAGGGAAAAAATTGTCACGCGCGATACTTCAAGAGAGCCTGCTTTATAACGCAGAGAACATTGTCTGCCATCTTTTAAAAAAACACTCCAAAGCTTTAAATGCTATCTTAACACCGCAGGACTTGCTTTTCTGCATTTGCGCCAAATGTATTGGGAAAGATGACAATCCAACTTCATCCCATGCAATTTTAGATACACTTGAAGAACTGATGCCAGGTATTTGCCGAAATACGATTGACCAGCTTGGCAACACGCCACTCTGGTACTGCCCATATTATTCACGCATATATCCAAAAAAATTAGAAGTTATCGTACAAACGTTACTGAAATATGGCTGTGACCCCGACAAGAGAAACCACCTCAATCTGTCTTACAACATCTGCCGAGAGGCAAAACAATATTATGACCAAGCCCAAAAGCAAGCGCGTTATTATGACCAAGTCCAAAAGCAAGCGGGTAGATTATAAGGGAGACATGATGGCAAAAGCAGCACCACCCTGTCCCCAGCCTCGGCGAGGCGGCACCATGAGTAACCCCTGGTGCAGCGCAGCGGAACCTGGGGAGAGGGAAGCCCCTACCACCAGCAACCTCGTAGAGGTGACACCATGAGTAACCCCTGGTGCAGCGCAGCGAAACCTGGGGAGAGGGAAGCCCCTACCACCAGCAACCTCGGAGAGGTGGCACCATGAGTAACCCCTGGTGCAGCGCAGCGGAACCTGGGGGGCAGAGTCCACCACCCTGCCCCCAACCTCGGAGAGGTGGCACCATGAGTAACCCCTGGTGCAGCGAAGCGAAACCTGGGGGGCAGAGTCCACCACCCTGCCCCAACCTCGGAGAGGTGGCACCATGAGTAACCCCTGGTGCAGCGAAGCGAAACCTGGGGAGAGGGAACCCCCTACCACCAGCAACCTCGGAGAGGTGGCACCATGAGTAACCCCTGGTGAAGCGCAGCGGAACCTGGGGGGGGGCAGAACCCACCACCCCAATCCGGAGCCCCGGAGGGGCGACACTTTTCATTGGTCTGCAAAGAAGAAGTCACAGCGGTCTTCCATGCCAAATTCCTCGTACAACCGTAGCACTTCGTCCCGAAATGACACTTGCTGATGGTGAGTCTGCTGATTTTTGATATAATTGATGATCATTTGCCTGTCGCGTGCAGAATAAGAAAATGCGGCGTATTCGGAAGCCCACCCCTCGAATAGCGGAAAGTATCCGGATTTCTTTGCCCATTGGCTTGAATTGGCTTTGATGGTGCGTACCAAATCAGACACGGCGAGTGTAGGGGGATATTGCACAAACAGATGAAGATGATCTGGCATCCCGTTAATTTGCAGCAAGATGCAATTCATGTTCTTGATAATCCCCCAAATGTAACAATACAATTCCTTGGCATGATCCGGATGAATCGCCATTTGGCTTCGCTTTGTGCGAAAAATGATATGTGACAAAAGCTTGGTGTGGCTCATATTCCTCCTCCTGATGAAGTTACATATAGTGTCGCCTCGCCGAGGCTA
>JAAZKR010000142.1 GCA_012799725.1 Oligosphaeraceae bacterium
AGTGAATCGAATAATGCCGCCATACTCAGCGCTTTGCAGACGCAGATCGGTCGACGCAAGATACTAAGTAGTGTGGTCGAACATCCGGCAGTGCTCAATCTTTGTCGCAGCCTACAAAAACGCGGTTATCAGGTTGATTATCTCGGCGTTGATTCTCAAGGCCGCATGGACTTGGTTGAGGCTGAGGCTTTGATTGACGAGCAGACCGCTATCGTCTCGGTGATGACTGCCAACAATGAGATAGGTAATGTTTATCCCATTTATGAGCTGGCTGAGCTGGCGCATGCCAAAGGCGCACTATTTCACAGCGATGCGGTGCAAGCGGCGGGCAAGATGCCTTTGCGCCTGCGCGACAGCCAGATAGATTTTCTTTCTCTTAGCGGTCACAAGCTACATGCGCCCAAAGGCATAGGCGCGCTTTATCGTCGGCGCTTCCTGCCCTTTAAACCATTGATTATCGGTGGTCATCAAGAGAATGGACAGCGTGCTGGCACTGAGAATGTAGCCGCCATTGCCGGGCTAGGTAGGGCAGCCCAATTGGCGATGTCCAATATGACTGCGGAGGCCGCACATGTACGTCAACTGCGTGACCGCCTGGAAGCCGCTCTGCTGAGCAGCTGTCCGGACTCTGTTGTCAACGGTGACCTAAGTTCACGATTGCCAAATACAAGTAATATCAGCTTCAAATATATAGAAGGCGAGGCCATTTTGCTGCGTCTGTATTTGGCTGCCAAGGTTTGCGCCTCTTCCGGCTCCGCTTGTACCACCGGTTCTTTGGAGCCTTCACATGTGCTGCGTGCCATGGGCTTGGATTACACTGCGCTGCATGGCTCGGTCAGATTCAGCTTTTCGCGCTATAATACCGAGGCAGATGTGGACGCCATATTACAGGCTCTGCCGCCCATTGTTAAAGACCTGCGAGAATTGTCACCTTTTGGCCGATAGTCGAGGCTGTTCAGCATGAATGATGCCGCCTTGCATTTTGTTGAGATCATCAGTACCGTCGGCGATGCTGCTTTACTGGAAGAATTGCTCTGTTCATTGGAGCTGCCCTCATCTTCCTACAGCAATTTAGAGACCGGCAAATCCAGCATTCTGTTGCACTGCGACAATGCGTTTGCTGCAAAAGAATTAGCGCAGAATCTACGCCGCCAGCTACCGCTTTGGCAGGATTTTCTCAGCCAGCCGGTTTTACATGTGAAACCCATTGTCATGCGTAAGGAAGATTGGGCAGAGAGTTGGAAGCGCCATTTTCATAGCTTCAAAGCTTCTGAACGCATTGTAGTGAAGCCCAGCTGGGAAAGTTATGAGGCTCAGCCTGGAGAGCTGGTGTTAGAGCTGGATCCCGGCATGTGCTTCGGCACCGGTTATCATGGCACAACTAAAGCTTGCTTGCGTCTTATGGACAGTTTGCAGGCTGAGTTGGGCACGGGGATTTCTTTTCTCGATGCCGGTTGCGGATCAGGCATTTTGAGCATTGCCGCCAAAATACTGGGTTATGCGCCAGTATTGGCTTTTGATCACGATCCACAGGCGGTATGCACTGCTACCGAGAATCTACAAACGGCAGGCTATGTCGATGTGATTCCGGAGCAAGGAGATGTACAGGATTACAGACCAGCACAGCCCTGCCGAGTGGTAGCGGCAAACATCTTGGCGTCGGTGCTAGTTGAACATGCCGAAAACATTGTAGGATATGTCGACAAAAGCATGATGCCGGGTTATCTTATCCTTTCAGGCATACTGCATGAACAGTATGAGGAAGTGAAAGCGAGATATGTCGCTTTGGGGCTGGAAGAAAGGACAAAAATCAGTTTGGATGAGTGGAGCAGCGCCTGTTTTTTAGTAAGCTGAGCGAGCTGACTTGCTGGCAAATGCTTTGTTTTTTCCCTGATCCGATTGATGTAGTGCCTCTGCAAAACTGTCTTTTGGTCTATCTTTAATTGTTCGTTTTCTTCACCAAGTTTTTCTCTTCAACTTTTCTTTAGAGGTGTTTATGTCCGGTAAAATTGTTTTATTTCAAGGTGATTCCATCACTGACGCAGGTCGTTCACGCGAAATTAGCATGGAGCGCAGCAATCTGGATCTGGGGCAGGGCTATCCTACCCTGGTGACTGCCAGTTTGCTTAAAAAGATGCCCGGCCAAGGGCTGCGCTTTTTCAATCGCGGTGTCAGCGGTGATCGGGTAGTGAATCTTTATGCGCGCTGGAAGATAGATGCACTCAACTTGAAGCCGGATTTGATCAGCATCCTGGTTGGCGTTAATGACACTGGCCACGGCATACCTCCAAATAATAATGGCGTGGAGCCGGAGCGTTATGGCATGGTCTACAGACAGCTCTTGGAGTGGACCAAGCAGCAGCTGCCCGAGGTTACACTGGTTTTGATGGAACCGTTTGTATTGCTTGTCGATCCAGTGAACGAATCCTGGCTGCCGGAGATGAACGAGCGCTCACGCATAGTTAAAGAGCTCAGTGCTGAATTTGATGCCGTCTTCGTACCCTGCCAGAGCATACTTAATCAAGCCTGTCAAGTGGCTCCGGCATCATACTGGCTGCTTGATGGCGTACACCCCAGCCTGGCAGGGCATCAACTACTGGCCGATGCCTGGATCAAGGCAACCGAAAAGTTTTTTGCTTAAGAGTCAATGAGTTGAAGCAGGATTTTGACTCATACGCCTTTGTTGACGCCGGCAACGGACGCAAGCTGGAGCGTTTCGGTGCATATTTGCTGGATCGTCCCTGTGCCCAAGCGGTTTGGCAGCCCCAACAGCCAGCCGCACTTTGGCGTCAGGCCGATGCGGTGTTTACGCGTGAAGGACGCGATGGCGCTTGGCAGTGCAGAACTGCGATTGCCGATTCCTGGAATTGTCGCCTTGCCGGTTTGCAGTTTGAATTACAGCTCACCGATTTCGGACATGTGGGCTTATTTCCCGAACACGCCATGGCTTGGCGTTTGTTGCCCGAATTGGCCGTCAAGGCCGGACGCCAGCTTTCCGTGCTCAATCTATTTGCCTATTCCGGTGGTGCCAGCTTGGCCTTGGCTAAGGCCGGCTGCCGGGTTTGCCATTTGGATGCTTCTAAGAAAATGATGGCTTGGGCGCGTCGAAATGCTGAGCTAAATGACCTTGAGTCCGCGTCTATACGCTGGATCATTGACGATGTGCAGAAATTTCTACGCCGCGAGATACGCCGTCGTCAGTATGATGGCATTATTTTGGATCCGCCAAGTTTTGGTCGTGGCAGCAGGCGGGAGCTTTTTCAGATAGACGCTCATATACCGGCGCTGCTGGATTTATGCAAGCAAGTGCTGAGCGATCAGGCGGAATTCCTCTTTCTGAGTTGCCACACCCCGGGATATACACCGCTGGTATTGAAAAATCTAATAAGCCAAATACTGCCCAGAGATGATATACAGGCCGGTGAGCTGACTTTGCCTGAAAATAAGCAAAGCCTGGCGCTGCCAAGCGGTACCTACGCCTATTGGAGCCGCCACTCGAATCCTTGTCCTGAAAATCTGCGTACATCTGTGTAATCTGCGGATAAAATGCTGCCTGAATACTTTGGGACGGGGTTGGCTATTTTTGGGAACCGCGCTCTGAAATCTATGGGACGGCTGTGAAAAACAACCTGATTTTCGGGTTCCGTTTCGGCTTGTATTTACTTCCTTGCGATATATATTACTTGTTTGCCGATTAGAATTTTAGGTTTATTATATAGAGCATCAATGCCCCGAGAGGGGGTGAATTCAGCATGTCAGAGATCAAATGCCGTAAAAACGAGCCTGTGGAACGTGTGTTACGCCGTCTGAAAAAGAAGATGGACAAGGAAGGCACGATGAAAGAGCTGCGCAATCGTCGTCATTACGAAAAGCCCAGCGAAATCAAGCGTCGTCTGAGCAAGCGTGCCCGCTAAGGAATCATTCAAGATTAAGTCTACATGCCGGATTATTCCAGAACTGTTGCCTTAATTTTGAACGACCATAAATCGGGTGCTTAGTTTTCCCAAAAGCGGGCAGGATATTGCATTCTGTTCGCTTTTTTCTTTTTTAGGCATGCTATATTGCCTTTGCAAGCAAACGGGCCTGCGGCCTGTGCTCTAAAAAAACGCTTTTAGAAAGCAGCCATGTCGGAAAATTTTGCCTTTGACAATCAAAAGTACCTTGAGCAGCAGCGACTTGCCATTATATCTCGAGCTGAAGAGGGCGAGGGGCGTCTATACTTGGAGTTTGGCGGCAAGCTCATAAACGACTTTCACGCCGCACGCGTGCTGCCCGGCTATGATCCCAATGTGAAGTTGCAGTTGCTACGTCAATTGCAGGAGAAAGCCGATATCATCATTTGCATACATGCTGAGGATATTGAAAAGAAGAAAATGCGCGCTGACTTCGGCATCAGCTATGACAAGGCTGCGTTAAAGCTTATCGATGATTTACGCGACAACGGCATAGCGGTGACCGCCATTGTCATCACTCGTTTCAGCTCGCAGTCCGCAGCCCTGGTCTTTAAGAAGCGTTTACAAAAACATGGTTTGCCGGTCTATTTGCATGAGGAGATACCCGGTTATCCGCAGCGCCTTGATGATGTAGTCAGCCCCAGTGGTTTTGGCAGCAATCCCTATATTCCGGTTAAACGTTCTTTGGTAGTGCTCACCGGTCCGGGACCAAGCAGTGGCAAAATGGCCACCTGCCTGAATCAAATCTATCATGAAGCGCAAAAAGGTCAGAAAGCCAGATACGCCAAATTTGAGACCTTCCCGGTCTGGAACCTGCCACTGAGTCACCCGGTCAATATTGCCTATGAAGCAGCTACTGCGGACGTCTTTGACAGTAATGCCATGGACCACTTTCACTACGAGGCCTATGGCGTGGCAGCAGTAAACTACAACCGCGATCTGCAAGCATTCCCGCTGCTACGAACACTGCTCACTAAAATTACCGGCAGTAACGAGGGCTATCAATCGCCTACTGATATGGGCGTGAATTGTATAAAAAGCGGTTTTATTGATGATAAGGCCATACAACAAGCCGCCAGGGAAGAAATAATCCGACGCTTCTTCCAATACTATGCCGCCCTGCAAGCCGGACAAGTCGATGACAAGGTCTTTACGCGTATCGAAGAGATAATGCACAAGGCCAATTTACGACCTGAGGACAGGGACGTAGTCAGAGCGGCAAGACAGTGCGCTGCGGATTGCGAGGGCGCAGGCAAGGGAGATAGCGGCATATACTGTGGAGCGGCCATACGCCTGCGAGACGGCACTATAGTCAGCGGCAAAAATTCACCGTTGATGCATTCTGCCGCCAGTATGATTCTAAATGCCGGCAAGTATTTGGCGAAATTGCCGGACAGTCAGCACCTGCTGTTGCCCGACATACTGGAGTCTGTAGCTAAGTTCAAGACCGGGCTGGGCAGCCATAAGCGTGTTGGCCTAGACTTGAGTGAGACCCTGATCGCGCTTGTGGTCAGCGCTTCACGCGACAGTTATGCCAAGCGCGCCCTGGACTGTCTGCACCTGCTTAAACATTGCGATGTGCATCTTTCACATGTTCCCGGCGCAGGGGATGAGGCCGGCCTGCGTCACCTGGGTTGCAGCTATACCTACGATCCTATCGCAGCCAGCCGCAAGCTTTTTTCCTGACCGGATGCAAATACTCTTGGACTGTTAACTATGAATGAAATCCTTTGGGTTTGCATGCTGATCCTGAATTTTACCGCAGTGTTGATGCTTTACCGCTTTTTGGGCGAGACCGGCCTCTATGTTTGGGTTCCGATCGCCACCATCCTGGCTAATATTCAGGTAATGAAGATAGTTCAACTCTTCGGTTTCACCGCCACATTAGGCAACATAGCCTATGCCAGCCTTTTCCTGGCCACTGATATCTTGTCGGAGAATCACGGCCGACGTGCAGCCAGCCGGGCGGTGTGGATCGGGTTTTTGAGCATGCTTTTGAGTATTGCAATCATGTCACTGGCATTGGCTTTCAAGCCGGATGCCAGTGACTTCATCCAGGATAGCCTCTATCAAATTTTCAGCTTTATGCCCAGAGTGCTTTGTGCCTCGCTGTGCGCCTACTTGGTCAGCCAGTTTTACGACGTAGCCTGCTACCACTTCTGGATGCGCGTACGCCCCGGCATCAAATGGCTCTGGTGGAGAAACAACTTCTCCACTCTCAGTGCACAATTGCTTGACACCCTGATTTTCGTCGGCATTGCCTTCTACGGCGTTTTTGAATGGAAGGTCTACGTCTCTATTATCTGGACCACATACGCACTTAAAGCACTGACCGCTTTGCTGGATACACCATGCATCTACATAGCCAAAAGCATGTACCAGAAGAATCTGATACCTAAATGTGACTGAAGACGATATTTGCATTGCGGCATTTCTAAGTTTCCAACAAGCCTGCTTTCGCTCATTTCCCGGCACCTGCGGCTAGCTTTTATGGGACATTTTACCACGCAGGGCTTATATTCTAGTAACGACGACAAATAAATTCAATTTAATTGATGAGGGATTTATGCTTACCCGTGAAGAATTGTGGTTCGCAGCCAAATCAACTAGGATAGTATATATGCCGCCGCGTCTCTTGGAGACTTTCGGGCAGACCTGCGTCAACTACCTGGTGCTTTCCGAACACATGGATGCGCCCGACCAGGTGCGCTTGCGCCACGGCAGAGTAAGCGCAGCCAGACCAAGGATCATTACGCCACAGTACTTCCTGAAACAAGTAGTTTCGAATTTTGGCGAAGATGCCCAAAAGTACTTCAACGAAGTACTCAGCTCCAAAGACAGTGCCAGATTTCTGGAGTATGGACTGGTCTTTGAAAAACAGGAATACAGCGAAGAGAGCGTCACAGGGCAGCTTATGGAGATTGCCGAGCAAGCCACTAAAGACGCACAGGACAGATTGAGCGAATTCAAAGGCGTGCTCATCGCTGTCGATGACACCTGGGAAGTATCGCTATTGCATTTTATCACCGAATTGGTGAAACGTTCCGTGCCGCATAATGCCATAGAAATGAACCGCAGAGGACTGCTGGATATGAGCGCGAATCTACCGCAGGGCCTGAGAAACGAGATCAACTTGGAGTTCGAAAATTGCGATAGTCTGGACAAGGCACACAGGCTGGCGGCAAAATTGCGTGATTTCGGCCTGTTTGAAGACTTTGAAGATCGCTTTTACGAACTGTACAAACAGTTAAAAAAATAATGTAGATTGAGAGGATGGCATGACCGTTTTCAGAGTTAACTTCAAAATGGCCGAAGGCTGTGCCGATTTACGCCCGCACAAGCAGCATCTGGGCGACTCCGGATTCGATTTGAAGTCACGCGTAAACCTGGTGCTCAAGCCGGGTAAGTTTATGCCGGTGCCCAGTGGACTTTTTCTGGAAATGCCCGAGTATGTGGAGGCACAGGTAAGACCAAGGAGCGGACTGGCAGCAAAGCTGGGAATCACGGTGCTTAATACGCCCGGCACCATAGATGCAAGCTATAGGGGAGAGGTGCAGGTCATCCTTATTAATCACGGTACAGCTGACTTTAAAATCACCCGGGGCGATCGCATAGCACAGCTCGTCTTCCAGACGCTGCCGGTAATAGACCTTGTTGAAGAGACAAAACTGAGCGCGACCGAGCGAGGCGCCGGTGGCTTAGGCAGCACCGGAGTATGATTTAATGTTAGCCGGACCTATTTGGTCTAAGGCGGTGGGAAAATGAGAAAAAGATTCAGCGGCAAAAAACTGCTTTTTTCCATATCCCTTCCGCTTTTGGTCGGATGCCTGCTGTATTGCGTTACTCTGGGTCGGGCATTTTACAACATGAAATGCCACGAAGACATGTTCAGCGGTTTTGCTCACGAGGCCGCTGCCAGACATCAAGTAGACCCGGCTTTGGTGAAAGCCATCATCTGGAAAGAAAGCCGCTGGATGCCTGATGCAGTAGGCAAATATGGCGAGATTGGACTCATGCAGCTCACCCCTGCCGCTGTCAAAGACTGGAGCAGGCTGCAAAAGCAAGAAATGCCCAAGCGATCCGAGGTTTTCCAGCCTGAGCTCAATATAGAAATAGGAACCTGGTATCTTTCTTGGACACTAAGTCAGTGGCGCGATTATAAATCAGCTGAAATTTTGCAAATTGCCGCCTACAATGCGGGACATGGCCGGGTCAGCAAGCTCTGGCGCCCGGAGGATCCTGAACAAGAATTGGAATTGGAGCAAATTAGTTTTCCCGGCACCAGAGATTATATTAAACGGGTTCTTGCTCGAAAACACCATTATAGCCAAAGCAGCTATGACTACCCTGAAAAATAAAGTCGGCATCAGTAATGATTCTGCGCTGTTTTCATTGTTGCAAGACAGCAACGAGAGTGTTGCCTCGCTTGCCATGGAGCAAATATTGCAGTTGCCCGACTTTGAGGCCAAGATGCGCAACTATCAAGATACTGCCGACCCCATATTGCGTCGCCGCGTGCATCAGCTAAGCAATATTGCCAGACGTCGGGAGAATATGGCGCAATTCATGCAGTCCTCACTCAAAGGGCGCATGGATATTTGGCGTTCCATGCTTTTGTTGGATCAGCTCTACGATCAGCAGAATTCACCTGATTATCTTGAGACAATGAGCCAAGAACTCATTCGCGAATTTAGTAAGCGACGCAATAACGCTAATAGCTTGACCAGATTTATGCGCGAGCAAGATTTTGCTCCTGCAACCGAAAACTGGTTTGATGCAAGCAACTACCTACTCGGCAATGTGTTGGAGAGCAGAGAAGGCGCACCGGCCTTGCTCTGCATAATTGCCCAACACATAGCTTCTTTCTATGGGCTTCAATGCCACATTATTCTGTATATGGGGCGTTTCTGCCTGATAGACCAGAGCCTCAACCTGATAGACCCAGTTGCAGATTGGAAAGTGCATAAAAGCCCGGAAGGAGAGCGCTTCCATGTTTGCGATGCTAAAGCAGTGCTGATAACGATAGTCAGTCATCTTTTTGCCTTCGCAGTTGTTAACTGGGACCCCTGGGAAATACATTTTTTTAGTAAAATGTTGCTTTCAGTAGCCAAGACAGAAAATGAAGAGTTGCCTTATCCGTTAGGCAAATACAATAGCCCTCCGGGGACAAGAATGACAAAAACCGGGTTGCCGAAATGAAATTTATGCCGGTGCTACAAGCAAAAGGTGAAATATGAAGGACTTCTTGACTAAAGTCAAAGAAATTTCTTTTTTTTCGCGACATGCCTTTTACCATGCTGCTTGCGCGGAATTTGGTGCTCAATTTTTCTTTGTGTCACGCCTGCTTCTGGGGCTGCTTCTCGCTGTACTGGCAGCTATACTGATGCTACCGGTGAAGAACTGTTTTCTAGGTGCTTTGCTAGCCACGGTTTGTATCAGCGTTTGCCGTGATTATTTGCTCAATTGGCGAGATCGTGACGCCAGTTTTAAGCTCCTGGAGCAGTTTCTATCAGTCACAAAAATATCGGAATCCGACTCTCGAAATTCTCAATTTCTCAATTCGTTGCGCCACTGGATATTTTTGCTGCGTCCCCTGCTTTATTTTATGGTTCTGGCAAGCGGCGGCTGGTTTTTGGTTTTGCCGGTCACAGTATTAGCATCCGCTTTTGGTTTTGAATTACGCGGGAATGCCTCTGAATTTCACCGGCAACGCGGCTGGCTTTTCTGCGTAGCATTCAGCTTGCTGGTTACGCTTCTGGGTGGATTATGTGCCACCAGCAGTCGTTGCCTGGCTGTAGCTTTATTGACCTGCGCCTTGCTCTGGCTGCTGGCCAAACAAATTAAAGATTCACCTTGGTGTCCGGCAGACTTGGGTACTTCAATCTATCTGGGTGAATTGCTATGCCTTGTAGCTTTCATGTTGGGTTTGATCTTCTGATTGAAATGAAGCAAGACCCGCAAGAAGGGTAGAAGTGTAAGCCAGCACCAATTTAAGTACACGTTTGCGGTTCAAAAAAAACCATGTTATTGCTTTTGCGGTTTGCAAGCTGCGTAATATCGATTAAACTAATAATACTACTCTAGACTGCATCTTGAGACAGCAGTCTTTTTCTACTCACCGGCAAAAAAAGGAAAACTTCTAATGCGTAAAAAAAGTGTTGTTGCACCGGGTTGGTGGGATTACACCACGATTGACAAGTCAATTGTAGAAGACGTCGCCAAACTGACCGTCAAAGACTTGGAACAGCTAAGCCGTCCCGGCTTCAAGGTGGTCATCTATGACACCTTGGAGGATTTCTATCTGGCTGAAGCTCTGGAATATATTGATGCCTGGCGGCAGTCCACCCCGGACAATCCCTGCGGTATCTGCGGCCCCATTGGTCCCACCGAGCAACTGCCGCTGGTCGCAAGGCTGGTCAATAGCCTTGATCTTAACCTGGGCAAACTGGGTGCTAAATTCTGGGGTATGGATGAATGGGTCGAAAACGGCGTGGCCGTAACCACTGACCATCCCCTCTCATTCTCAAAATGCGTCAAACAGATGTGCTTTGACCTGATGCGCCCGGAATTGCGTATGCCTGAAAAAAACATGCATTTCCCTGCCGGCGACAACCTCGCAGAATACAGCAAGACCTTTGATCAATTCAAATGCAAGGTCATGCAGGGCGGTCAGGGTGACGTGAAGCACTGGGCCTTTAATGACCCGGTGAAACGTGAAGGCAAATATGCTGACAATCCGCCCAGCCCGGAAGAGTACCTCAAGCTGGGAACCCGTATCGTTGATCTGCATCCGATGACTATCATGCAGAATGCGCGCACCTCTGGCGGTGGCAATATCTCGCAGGTGCCATCCTGCGCCGCTACCGTAGGCCCGGTCGAAACCTGGAAGGCCGAAAAAGTCTCCATCTGGCAAGCCGGTGCACATGACAATGCCTTCGGTCAGCGCCTCACTGCGTTTATGATATCCAAAAACATTCCGGATTCCGCCGTCCCCATGTCGTTGTTGGCTAAGCATCCCAATGTACAGTTCAACTACTACCGCCATGGCATAGGCGTCTGTGAAGTCGAAATGCATTAATTAAAACCAGGGGGTGATATTTGTCACCCCCTCATTTTTTTTGTTTACGGAGGGTATATATGGGCAAAAAACCCACAGTTTTAGCTTTGGTGGCACATCCGGACGATATTGAATTCATGTCTATGGGTGCCATGCTTCTGTTGCAGAAGCGCGGTTGGGAAGTACACTACATGACTATTGCCAACGGCAGTTGCGGCACTGCAGTGGACGATGAGGAAACCATTGTGCGTAAGCGCATCAAGGAATGCCAAGATGCCTGCGCACTGGTCGGTGCTGTCTGGCATCCGCCGGTTTGCAATGACTTGGAGGTTTTTCACACTTGGGATATCATCAGCAAGGTGCTCAGCGTAATTCGCAAGGTGCGTCCCCGCATCATCTTCACGCAGTCCATGGATGATTACATGGAGGATCATATTAACTCATGTCGAGTTGCGGTCACCGCCGCATTTGCCCGAGGCATGCTCAATGCCAAGTGCGATCCCTATCGTGAACCCATACAGGACGATGTCACTATTTACCACAGTACTCCGCATGGTTTAATGGATCCGCTGCGTCGTAAAATTGAGCCAGAGGTCTTTGTTAACGTTGAATCGGTCATGCAGCAAAAGTGGGATATGCTGGCCTGTCACAAATCTCAAAAAGAGTGGCTGGATGTGAGCCAGGGCATGGATGCATATCTGAAAGTGATGCAGGACTTTTGTGCTGAGCTAGGAGAGCGTTCCGGTAAATTTAAATATGCCGAAGGCTTCCGACGGCATTCTTGGCTGGGGTTCTCAAGCAAGGAAATCGACCCCTTGGCCGAGGCTTTAGGCGAAGACCTGATCTTGAACCCTAATTATAAATGACTTCGTTCGAAAAATTCGAACATGAGTATTTTCTTGGGAGCCGTTCAAAAATTAAGGCATCAGTTCTGGAATTATTTTGAGCTGTTTTTCTCTATTCTGAAAAGCAGTCAAAAGAAACCGGGAATGTAGAGTTAATTTTGAACGGCATCTTAACCGAGTCCAAGTGAAACATGGCTGATTTTCCGGCTGTAGAGCAGGGCGATGCTGTTATACAGGCCGCCATTGACGCCGCTGCCCAGGCCGAAATTGGGCGGGTTTGCCTGAAACTTGGGAAACCATGACAAGTACTTATCTATTTGCGCAGCAAAATAGAATTGCATAATCCTGCCGGTGCTGCGTCCTGTCCGCTTGGCAGACGTTGCTTTTACTTTTACACCCCCTTGCTACGGAGTTTATTTTGAAAAAGAAAATTGGTTTTATCGATCTTTTTATTGACGAATGGCATGCCAATAACTATCCCAACTGGATAACACAATCTTCCTTGGGTACTGCTTTCGAGGTCGCTTACGCCTGGGAGGAACGTAGCCAAGTTAATGGCAGGACGCTACAACAATGGTGTGCTGACATGAAAGTTGAGCCTTGCGCCAGTCTGGAAGAACTTATTGAAAAAAGTGACTGCATCTGTGTGCTGGCACCATCCAATCCTGAGGTGCATGAAAGGCTAAGTGATATGGCTTTGCGTTCCGGCAAACCGGTCTATGTAGACAAGCCATTTGCACCGGATTATGCTGCTGCCAGGCGTATGCAGAAACTTGCTGAACAGCATCAGACGCCGCTCATGAGCAGTTCTGCATTGCGTTACAGCGTGGAGCTTATGGCGCTTAATAAACTTCCCGGACAGGTGCAACACTTCGTCTGTACCGGTGGTGGTGGCAATTTCCCTGAGTACGCCATACATCAGATCGAGATGGTTGTCGCTGCTATGGGTACCGGCATAGAAGCGGTCACGGTGCATGGAGGTTCCCAGTATCTCAATGCGTCTTTGCATTATGCAGACCAAAGACTGGCCGGTATTGCATATAGTCCGGCCTTTGCATTTTCATTCAGTGCGGTCGGCAAGGAGCAAAGCTTGCTCAATCAAGGATGCAGCAAGATTTTTGAGAATTTGATCGAGCATATTTTGCAGTTCTTTAACAGTTCGCAATCGCCTATAGATTGGCGCGAGACCGCTGAAATCGCCGCTTGCCTGCACGCCTTGGTTGAGGGCATGCACAAGCCGGGGCAACGCATCGCGCTGCAAAAAACTTGCTGAAAGTTGGAGGATAAGCAGGATAAAACCTCGTCCCACGCAAAATGATGATAGCCGCGCAACCAATGCTTGTTTGCCGGTTTTGGAGGCAGAGCGTTTTTTGCCTTGGCTGGCTGTGCTTGCTTCTCAGGATATTGATTATACCATTGAGGATGTCGGGCGACAGCAATTTCTGATTTTAAACAGGCGTGACTTTCCTGCGGCATTGCAAGAGTTGGCGCTCTATGAGGAAAATGCTGCCAAGCTCTATGAGCGCCAAGTAAGGCTAAGCGAACCAATGGTTGGCCGCGAGGCCAAGCACTCTTTTTCAGTTTCGGCTTTCGCTTTTGCGGCGCTTTATTTCATTCTGCTGCTGCGCTTTCATGTTTTTGTGTCAGAACTGACACCATCTTGGCGACACAGGGGAGTATGGCATGGTGAACATATACGCCAAGGCCAGCTCTGGCGCTGCATCACTTCCTTGACACTGCACGCCGACTATGCTCATTTACTGAGCAATTTGTTTTGGGGCTGCATATTGCTTACCTTAGCCGGTTCCATATTAGGTACAGGCTGGGCTCTGCTACTGATGCTTAGCTCTGGAGCGCTGGCCAACTTGCTTAACGCTTACATATTTCCACAAGCCCATTATCGGGCTCTAGGTGCTTCGACTGCCGTGTTTGCACTGCTAGGCATCTTATGTGCTCATGCCGGGATGAGAAATATGTACAGTGCGAAAAACAGCGAAAACGGTCTGCTGCAACAAATGCAGCCTATTTTACCATTGTTGGCTGGGCTAGCCATACTGGCAGCTTGGGGCACGGCGGCAAAAAGCGACTTAGCCGGGCATGCTTCCGGTTTCTTTTGCGGCCTGCTGACTGGGTTTTTCAGCTTGAAAATACCCGCTGGATTACGAACCTGGCCTTGGCAGTTCATGTGTTGGCTCGGTGCTGGCCTTTTGCATCTGCTGGCTTGGCAATACGCCATGCGATAAAACGTAAAGGCTGACCGTGCCCAAACAAGCTGGTTTTGGCGCAGCATGCAAAGCCTTGGAGAGTCAGGTGTATAAGGAATTTGTTTGTTTTGTTACCGGGAGCTCACTTGAAAAGCCGGGTTTCGGTCTTATAGTATGCTCGGTTATTTGGAGCACTGAAATACAGCGCGCATAGTTCAGTTGGTTAGAACGCCATCTTCACACGGTGGAGGTCACAGGTTCGAATCCTGTTGCGCGCACCATGCAATATCCAAAAAGCCTCCTGGAATCCACCAGGAGGCTTTTTTGCTTTCTACGTAACTCGTGCAATAATAGAGGGCAACTTTTCTTTAATCGTTGTCATACAAGCTCTTTCAAAGTGGCCTCACTCGGCTTCCTCTCTGGCCGATACGGCAAATTCATCATGAAGTGGCGCCCTTCCGAGCGCTGATCTTAGGGGGGGGTCCTGCCTCGGGTCCCCTTGCCCTTCCAGGGCTGCGGTCACCCGAGTTGCTATGGTAAAAAGTACGACGACCGTTTACGCCCCGGCCTCAGCATTGCTGACTCCCAAAAAAAGGCTGATTCTCAAAAGATGTGCTACATTCAGACGACAGGACGCACTCCAAATACGTCCCGCCATGTTTCACACCCAATCATAGGAGACATCAGCCATGAGCAAATGTACCATCCCATCCTTCGTTGGTCAAGTAATGGCTCCACCACGGATCGGAGCTGCCGGGAAGTGCCGGGAAGGCGGACTGAACCATCCACCAGCAGAGGAGATTGAAACCACAAGGACAACGAGCGGAAGCCCGATTGCTGTTCACTACGGGAGACGTTTTTGCGGCAAGTCGTTCGAATAACCTCTGGAAGAAAATTCCGAGAACCGAGTTTGCGATTGCCGCTTTTAAGGTATGGACAGCAAGCTGCATGGGGCAGCTGGCTTTCTTGAAGCCCACATTTCTCACTTTTTTGAACGCATTTTTAGG
>JAAZKR010000143.1 GCA_012799725.1 Oligosphaeraceae bacterium
GCAATCCTCAAATCATTCGGTCCTGATTCCGCCTATAAATCCCATTGGGGAGTGCTGCCATTTATCCGGATCAATCCCCCGACGGCGCTGAAGGTCGAACCCATCGAGGCAATTCGTCAGGTAGAAGCGGGGAGAGTGCTGGTTTTCAAGTTCCCGTTGCCGCGTGAACTCGAAACAGACCCCTTGGTGGAGTTCCCCGGTCTCCAGATCAAGTATTTCGACACGAAGACAGGTGAGGAAATTTTCCTGAGCGGAATGGATCCCTTTTCGCGCTGCGTGGTCGGTGGAAGGGAGAAGACACTCTGGGTGGAACATATGACATCGAAGTTCGCCAATCCCGGCAACTATCGCGTCGAGATTGCGGGAAAAGATTATCTATATGTCATCCATGCGGGCGAGGTGACAATCGAACCGACCGAGCTGCCAACCGGTTGCGGCGTGCGGATGCCCAAGCCCTCTCTGAAAAACTATTTTGAAAATGACGATATGAAGCAATCACTCTATGTCTATGCGGCTGAAAATCCTCTTCGGGCACGTCATATTGCTTGGTCGCACACCGGCGGACACTTCTATGAACTGGCTGCGCTGACTGGTACCTGGTCGAAGGAAATGCGCTACGATATGGCAGCCGTCGAGAAATCGATGCTGGATATCCTCGAGTTGGATCCACTGGCGACCGTGAACGTCAAATTCCGCATCGATGTACCGGGCTGGTGGGTGGCCGCGCATCCAGACGATGTCTATCGCTCGAAGCAGGGGCGTTCCGGTCAGCAGTCCTTCTGCTCGGATATCTGGCGCGAGGATGCGATTCAGACGGTGATCAACTCGATGGAATGGCTGGCAAAGCGCCCCGCAGGAAAAGCATTGGCAGGTGCCCTGATAATGGGATTCCGCGGCGGTGAATTCCAGCTTTGGGGTGAGGATGTGGGCGAGCGCGATGTCTCTCCCGTTGCGCTCAAGGCCTTCGAGGAATACCAGCAGAAACGCAACATCTCCCCGAAAGTCAGCCTGGATGATCCCGCGCTTGACTATCCCTGGGAGATGGATGGACGTGCGGAGACGGCTCACGCCCGCGACACCTTCTTTCGCTTCGTGGCGGAACGTCAGGCCGAAAACATGATTTTCTTCTCGAACAAGTTCAAGGAGCATTTTGGGGACAAGTTCACCTTCGCTTTCTACTTTGGCTACGGAATGGAATATGCCGGTTCTAATATGCGGCTGCTGCTGGCCGGACACCTTGGGCTGGAAGACGTCTACGAAAAAGGCACCTTCGATATGCAGTCCTGCCCGCTCTCCTATGGCCTGCGCCCTATTCGCCGCTCCCACGGATTTATGTATCCCGTGGAAAGCGCACGCCTTCACAACATTCTCCCGATCGGAGAAAATGACATCCGCAACTTCCTCTCCCCCGCCTATGCGGATGGCTCAGGGATAACGCTCCATTCGATGAACACTTCGCTTCTGGACAACCGCAGAATCCGTTATTTGTGCGCGGCTCACGGCGCATTGGTGCGCTATCTGGGACTGCATAGTACAGTCGATTGGTACGATCACCCCGCCATCTGGCGTACGGTTCGCGAAGACGATGCGATGGTCATGGAATTGCAGGCCAACGAAATCGGCGGCGATGACCAGATTGCGATGGCGGTCAATTTTATCGAGTTCACAAAAGCCTGGCGTTTGCCCCAGGAAATAGTCGGGCGTTTCGCCGGATACAGCCGCGACCGCCTGATGCGCACTGGTTACGGCGTCGATTACATAACACTTCGTGATCTTCTGCAGCAGCCAATCAAGTGGAAACGCGTCTACATTCCTCTGCCCGGGCTGATGACGGCGGAGCAGAAGAAGACTCTGGCAACCAAGTACGGCAAGCCGCTTCCCCCCATCAAGGAGAACGACGGCGCCCTGATCTGGCAGAATGACGCCTGGTCGATTCTGCCTTCAACGGCCAGCGACCAGGATATCTGGCGC
>JAAZKR010000144.1 GCA_012799725.1 Oligosphaeraceae bacterium
GCAAAGATAACCGCAAAGGACGCAAAGATAACCGCAAAGGACGCAAAGGACGCAAGGAACGCAAAGGCCGGCTTTACGGGATTGAGTCGTCTGTGTGGTTACAAAGCGTTAAGTTAAGAGTATTGGTCGGATCAGTCGGAGCCTGAGCCCTAGGCAGCATGTCTTTTGTCAAGCCGTTTTGCGAGTTTTTTCCGGGCTTTAGTTGTCTGCATTGGTGATATGTGAAAAGTTGCTGGACAGTAATCAAAGAATCAAAAATAGTTCGTTGCTGGGTGGTAATGCCCTGACTTTACTTGTTTTCCCTGAGTTGTGGAGTATCTTATTTTGGTTCTGGGAAAATAGCATTTCGAAAGGAACGATGATAGAGCATGATACGAGTTGCTCAATGCTGGGACGATGGCATCCTTAGCGATATCCGAGTGGCCGGACTTTGCCGAAAGTATGATGCAAAGACGACCTTCAATCTCAACCGGGCATGCATTTGAAGTCCAGGCGGCTTATGGAAGGGTGGGTATGTCGCGACGGCTATTGCCCGGGACGTTTGGCTTGGAACTAGGTCACCAGCGTCTACGACGGCTTCGAGGTTGCTTCGCATACAATGAACCATTGCAACGCCGGCGAGGTGGACGATAGGGTTTTTCTGGAGCAGAGCCCAGGTGCCCAGAACGTACTCGAAGACTGTTTTGGCAGGCCGTGCCGCAGTTTTGCGTGACCCTGCGCCCGTTATGCGCCGGAGACAATGCAACTTCTTCGGGAAGCGGGTTTCGTATATGCACGCACCACAGAGAATCTTGCTCGAGTCTTGCCGTGTGCGGATACTATGGCGCTTCATAGCAATTGCCACTTTATGAGTCCGGAATTCTGGAATATTTTCGAAGCCGCCAGGTCTCGCGGCGTTTTTTATTTTTTGGGTCACAGCTATGAGATGATGGAAGGTCCGAAACTGTGGCGGGAATATGAAGACAAATTGCGGCGTTTCGTTGCTGATCCTGATATCGAGTGGGTAAACGTAGTCGATCTGGTCGCTGACCGCAAATGAAATTCTCATGTCCGGAAAACCAAATCGGTTCCGTGTTTTTGGTGAGGAAGGAAATTTGAAGATGAATCAACTTGCAAATAAACTTGATGAGGCGCTCGCCGGGCGAGTCCCTGCGCGCTACCTGATTCCCCTGTTCTGGCAGCATGGAGAAAGTCATGACCTGCTTGCCACCGAAATCGATGCTATGCACCGCGCCGGCATTGCCGGTTTCGTGCTGGAATCACGCCCTTTCCCCGGATTTCTTTCGGAGGCGTGGTTCGACACCGTTGAATTCACGTTGCGAAAAGCTGAAAAGTTCGGAATGAAGGTGTACGTATTTGACGACAGTCATTTTCCGAGCGGCTATGCTGATGGCCTGATTGAGCGCGATTTCCCGCAATATCTGCGCCAGTTGCTACGGATGAATTACCTCGATGCGATCGGCCCGCGTCCCGGCGTCTCACTCGCAGTCAACGCCTGGCAGCAAACCTCGGAAGATCGCTTGTTCAAGGTGGTTGCAGTCAAAATGACCGATAATGTCGATGGCCTTCAGGCCGGCAGTGCCGTTGACCTTTCCGACCGGGTTGCCCCCAACGGCGTTTTATACTGGGACCTTCCTCCGGGACGCTGGCGGGTCTGCCTCTTTTTCCGTACCCGCGAAGGCGGTGAGGAACACACCCGCAACTATCTGAATTTGCTCGATCCGGCTGCGGTGCGCTGCTATCTCGATTTGGTCTATGAACCGCATTATCGTCGCTTCAAGGCCGATTTTGGCCGTACGTTTATGGGCTTTTTCAGCGATGAACCGCGCTTTGGCAGTGCATCAAGCTATGAAGCGACGCTGGGTCGAATGCCGATGGTGATTCCGTTCGATGAAACCCTGCCTGAGGAATTGGCTGCGGCCGCAGGGGAGGATTTCACGCTGTCATGGCCTTGGCTGTGGTTTGGCGACGGGGAAGCCGCAGCGCGAGCCCGAACCATCTATATGGATCGAGTTTCGAGACTCTATTCAGAGAATTTTACTGGCCAGATCGGTGCATGGTGCCGTGCTCATGGCGTCGATTATCTTGGACACGTGATTGAGGATAATGGCGCTCATGCCCGGCTTGGCTACGGCAATGGACACTTCTTCAGGGCCATCGACGGGCAATCCTGGTCTGGAATCGACAGTGTTCTCTTGCAGAATGTCCCTGGTTTCACTGATGGCCGGTTCTCGTCGATGTTCTGTGTGTCTCATGATGCGCGTTTTTTCCACTGGGGGTTGGGCAAACTTGGATCATCCTGCGGGCATTTGAATCCGACGATGCGCGGGATCACTTTTTGCGAGATCTTCGGCGCCTACGGATGGAATGAAGGGTTGCGGTACATGAAGTGGATGACCGATCACTTCATCGTGCGTGGCGTCAACCGGCTGATGCCGCACGCTTTTTCGCCGCGTGAATTCCCTGACCCGGATTGTCCGCCGCACTTTTTTGCCGGTGGGCACAACCCGCAGTGGCGTGCATTTCCGATCTGGAGCGCCTATGCCAACCGGCTCTGCCATCTGCTTTCTGATGGTGTACACCGGGCGACAGCGGCTGTGCTGTATCACGCCGAAGCGGAATGGACAGGTGGTGATTTCGAACCCTTTGAAACCGCAGTGCGCGCACTTGCCCTGGGGCAGATTGATTGTGACGTAGTGCCGCTTGACATGCTTGCCGAAGCCTCCGTTTCGGATGGCAGGCTCCAAGTGGCTGAGGAAACTTTCGAGGTATTGGTGATTCCTTATGGACAGCGGTGGCCCGAAACGGCCAAAGCTGTGTTGCAGCGCCTCGCTGACGCTGGATTGCCGTTGGTTTGGCTGCGCGAGAAAACGCTGCCTTTGCCCGGAGAAAGCGTTGCTGCAAATAAACTGGTCGATCATCTGCGCAGCTGCGGGCAATATGACCTCACGGTCACTCCTGCTGCGCCGGATTTGCGTTTCTATCATTATCAATTTGCCGATGGCGACGTATATTTTCTGGTCAACGAAAACCTCAGGGATGGTTTGCAAGTACGCTTGTCATTTCGCGACGCCAAGCTGCAATTTGGCTATGACCCATTGCGAAACTGCTGGTCGCCGGAACCGAGCAAAAAGGAATTCCCACTTGAATTGGCGCCCGGTGAGAGCCGCTTCGTGATTCGCGGCGTAGCGCCGCCTACCGAGTCCGCATGGACGAGGTTCCGGCCCAACACGGTAATCCAGCTGGAAACGAAGTGGAAAATTTTGACCGCCACTGCCGAAGCCTATCCGCAGTTTACACCCTTCCAGGAGCAGGCCTCGTTGGGCAATCTGGCGTTGCCAGGATTGTTGCCGGACTTTTCCGGTACTATTCGTTACAACGCAGTTGTCAGTGTGCCACCCTGCGCTGGGCGCATGGAATTGGACCTGGGAGAGGTATGGGAGGTTGCCGAGGTTGCCGTTGACGGAGTGCCCTGCGGGACATGCATTGTGCCACCCTACCGTTTTGATGTGACAGGATTGCTGGGGTCAGGTCGCCACGAAATCCAAATAGACGTTACCAATACATTGGCTAAAAAGTATGGCAACAATGTATATGATCGCGGGTTGCTGCAGGATCCTTCCGGACTTCTGGGGCCTGTGACAATACGGATAGAATAGCCCATTTATCTAGCGCTGCGCGCTGCCATATGGCAGTGCGTTGAGTGATTGCACCAGCGAAAGAGACAGCTGTATTTTTGTGTAAAAAACGTAGAACAATTTTTAGTACTGTTATGTATAATTGGAGCAATACGTCATGCTGGAATCCGGAACATTTACCTTCAGACAACTGAAGCTCAGGTTCAAAAAAGCGAGCATTATTTTTTCTTTATCTGATTATTGACCAATAATTTAAGTATGGGGCTCCCTTGTGGGCGCTGTCTCTTGGAGGAGTCCCCACCCCGGGTTGCGTCGCGCTCCGCGCTTCCTCACCCGGGGTTACTTTTGTGTGACGCTTTAGTTTCGCTTTTTTTGCATTTTTTACACAGTCATCCCATAAGCAGTAAAAAACGGCATGATTGGTTCAATTTCACGCTTAACAAAACCGTTTTTCCCAAAAGGCCATTTTCGATTTTTATTTTATCCGCAGATTTATTCAGATTAGCGCAGATTTTTTAGGGCGCAGTTTTCTTATCTTAGGAGCGCATTTTCAAAGTGAGCCCTAAAAAATCTGCGGCATCTGGTTAAGCTGGCTTGTTCTTCTGCTTGTTGACCGGTCTCTTTCTGCCGTCCATGCTCCCTGATTGGGAGTTATGGAAAAAATGGTTTAGTCAGGGAGAAAATCTGGCTGAGTATGCCTGTTTTTGAAGCCCATGGGATGATTGTGGGATAATCCCAGAACAGTTGTCCTGGTTTTTAAACGACTCCTCTGCAAATCATTCTTGTTTCGTCTTAGGCCTCCTCCATCTTTGCTTCTCCGGTGGGAATTTCCCTTTTCAGCCCTTTGGCATATACCTGGGGCAAGGTTCCGAGGAACAGGTTTTTATCTTCCAGGGTCGAGGGCTTGTTTGATTTGACCAGGACAAGCTCGCTGCACCACAGTGTTTTGCCATCGTCCTCAAGTCTGAGCGACAGGTAAAAATCATACTTCTGTTCCGGGTTTTCCTCCTCCCAGAGGTATCCGAGCGTTACTCCGCCAGCGCCACCATAGCAGAAGTTTAACGATAGCAGCGAATCAGGCCACAGGCGCGAGGTGCCGATGTAATACATCTGATAGCCCTTGTCCGCAGCTTTTTGCACTTCACTGACGGAGAGGAGTTCCTTGAATGGGTTGCGGATTTCGACCGGGGGTGCCTCCCAGCGGTAGAGTTGCAGGAAAAATTTCTCTGGCAGTTCACCTTTCGCCGCCAGCCCTGTAGCTGCTTCTGCGTCCTCGACAACCAGCCTAGTATTTATATACGGAGCGCTACGCTTCACCTGTCCGGCGGGCAGTTGCGCAAACTCCGCCGGGAGCTGCTTCCATTTGCCGGCCATCGCGTAGTGGTA
>JAAZKR010000020.1 GCA_012799725.1 Oligosphaeraceae bacterium
CTGTGGGGAAGGCACGTTTGGCGCTCCGTGCCGGGGAAACCGCTCGAAGAAGTGCTGGCAAGGCTTAATGAATCATCCCGAAAACCAAAACAGTGCCAGCACAACTTCACAGAGGTTCAGTTATCTGATATTAAGTCCAAGGATTGCTTGGGTGCTGCAAGTGCTCTTATTTTTTTTCTATGGCAAAACTCGTATCGGCGTCTGTTGTTTATCACAGTCGATACGAGCTTATGTGACCATGCAATGTAAGTCTTGTGGGATTCAATTGCATGGTGTTGTGAGAGAATGCCGCCCTGATATCAGGGCGGATTAGCAGCTCTTGATGGCATTATGCTTTTTTACGGTATTTCTCCGGATCCAGCTCATTGATATTGCTGAAGACCTTTTGGAAGGCGTCTCCGACCAGGTTGGCAAGGTCGGGACCGTTTGGAGCGCGCAGCGGCATGGTCATGCCGAAGTGAGTGTCGCAGTGCAGTTGCGCCACAGGGAAGTTTTCCTTGCTGTAGTTGACTTTTTCACCGGCAGCATCGCTGAGCGGACAAGACCAGGGACAACCGCCGCCGTAGGCATTTTTGGCTTTGAAGACGGTCATATCGGGCAGGATGAAGCTCTGCCAGATGCTCACGTTTACGCCTTCGGCCTGCAATGCGGCCATGATGGCATCGCGCAGCGGGGCAGGGTTCTCATGCCAGCCCAAAGCCTTAGCGTCAATGCGGTTGGTGTAGTTATACCAGTTGTGCAGATAGCCTTCGGGTTGTGTGGGTATGATCAGTCCTTTGATTCCCTTGAGCTTTGCGGTCAGGGCAGCGGCATTTTCCTGTATGCAGTCGCTGTAGTACTGCATCTTGCTGAGTTGGGCGCGGCCAAAGGCAGCGACTAAATCAGAGCCGCGATACATCCAGCCCAAGGCGTAAGAGTGGTAATCGCGGGACTGCATGGGGGTGGCTAATTCGCCAAAACTCCATAAACGCGCTGCCGCGTTATACATCTCTTCGCTGTCGGTGACAAACATGCCGCCTTCACCGGAGCAGAGGCATTTGTTTTGGTTGAAGCTGAATGCTGCACAGTCGCCCAGTTTTCCGGCATTTATGCCTTTGTATTTGGCTCCGTGTGCCTGACAGGAGTCTTCGATGATAACCAAGTTGTGCTTTTTGGCGATCTTGCGCAGCTTGTCGTAATCGCAGCAGAGACCATGCAGATTGACGGCCATGATGGCCTTGGTGCGTGGTGTGATAGCGGCTTCAATTTTGTCCTCGTCAATATTCATGGTATCGTACTTGATATCGACAAAGACCGGCACAGCATTATGATGCAGTATGCAGGTAGCGCTGGAGGACCAGGAGTAGGCACTGACTATGACTTGGTCGCCAATACCGACGCCGGCTGCAACGATGCCCATGTGCAACGCTGCCGTACCGCTATTAGCGAAGATGGCGTACTTGTTGCCGGTATATGCGGCGAACTCCTCGCCAAAAGCTTCGCAGTTGGGGCCGAAAGCATGGTTGTTGCCTTCTAAAGAGGCCATTACCATTTTGCGGTCAATATCGTCTATAGGGGGCCAGGGTTTGACTGCGCCTTGCGGAATAACGCGAGTGCCGCCATTGATTGCTAACTTTGACATGTTGCTTTCCTTTTGCTGAGTGAATTGAGGGGAGGATGACAAATTTTTTAGTCAACGGTATAGTTTAGCAGACCAGATGGCACAAAACAAGAAAAAAGACGGGCGAAAGTCTTGCTAATATCGGCAATTCCTTGCACTTATGCGGCCATCTTGGCAAAGGCCACATTTTATCTGCAAATTACGCAGGCTATACGGGAGCGCACTGGGGAAAAGGTGGGGCTGGCTGGAAGTATACAGCATTGATTGCTGCTGATTGCGGCTATGCGAAACAGTTGACGGTGTACCAGTTGGAAATGCCGGGGAGCCGAGCGGTTGCATTATCGACAGACCCTGCTCGAAATGTTTTTCCATCCGCCAGCCTATACTTTAAACGCCCTCTATTTAGGCTTTTCCTTATTTTAGCGCAGCAGTTTTTGTGCTACTTTCACTGCTTCCAGGGCATCGGCCGCATAGTGCGCACCCAGGCTATCGGCGTAGCGTTGATCGAGCACAGCGCCGCCGAGCATGAATTGCAGTTCATGCAATCCACGTTCTTTGGCCATTTCGATCACTACGCGCATTTCGCCCATGGTGGTGGTCATCAGTGCGGATAATCCGACTAGGTGCACTTGGTGTTTTTGTGCAGCGTCCAGTATATCTGCCGCAGCACGGTCTTTGCCCAGGTCTATGACATCAAAGCCATGGTTTTTCAGCATAATGCCTACAATATTTTTACCTATGTCATGTATATCGCCTTTGACCGTAGCCAGGACGATTTTAGGCTTTTCGCTTTTATTGTCTTGCTGCTGAGCAAGCAGTGGCTCCAAGTGGCTCATGGCTTTTTGCATGGCTTCAGCACTAAGCATGAGTTGCGGCAGGAAATATTCCTTGCGCTCATAGCGCTCGCCTACTTCTGTGATGCCGGGAATAAGCACTTGATTGACTAGTTCTTGCGGAGTATGACCGGCAGCCAGACATTTTTCCAGTAGAGCAGGCATGCTCTCTGGCTTGCCGCCTAAAAGAGCTTTGTACAATTGCTCATTGGGCTTCTGCGCTATCGTGTCCGGAATTTTTTTAGTTGCGGTTTGGCTTTGCGCAAAACGTTCGCAGAAAGCGCGTGCGTATCGGTCTTTGCCGGAGAGGGCCTCTGCGGCATATAGCATCTGCATGAGTTCTTGCTGCAAGGGATTGATAATGGCCATATTCAGACCATGGCTGATGGCCATGGCCAAGAAGGCTTGGTTGATCAGATCGCGCCGGGGCAGTCCAAAGCTCACATTAGAAAGTCCACATACACTGAGCAGACCCTGTTCTTGGCACCAGTCCAGTTGTCGCAAGCTGAGTGCGGCAGCTTCCTGATCAGCGGAAATAGTCATAATAAGCGCATCTATACACAGCTCGGAAGGATCATAGCCATATTCACGGCAGGCCTTGATGATGCGTTCAATGCAATCTATGCGTTGTTCCAGAGTCTGTGGTATGCCCTTTTCGTCCAAGGGCAGGACGATGAGCATGGCGCCATATTTGGCGGCAACGGGCAGTACTTTTTGCAGGCGATCGGGTTCTGCCGAAATCGAGTTGAACAGGGCACGTCCCGGATATATGCGCAGCGCAGCCTCGGCGACTTCCGGCTCGGTGCAGTCTATACACAGCGGCAACGTGTCACTACGTGAAAGCAACATAACGGCTTGGCGCATGATCGCGACCTCATCAATGCCGGGCATGCCGACATTGACCTCGAGCAAGTGCGCTCCACTGGCCTGCTGTTCTTCGGCATATTGTTGCAGTAGGTCGAACTTGCCTTCAAGCAGCTCCGCCTGCAATTTTTTCTTGCCGGTGGGATTGATGCGTTCCCCAATAACCTTGAACGGCTGGTCTGCTCCCAGATGTTCATAGCGACGCGCTGAGCTTAGCAACGCTAAAGTTTGCGCTTGAACTGCCGGTGGCGCCTGGTCTTTTAGGCATTCATGTAAAGCTTCGATATGACTGACGTCGGTGCCGCAGCAGCCACCGACAATACCGGCGCCGGCTGCGACCAAAGCTTGGCTGTGTTGTGTGAATTCTTCAGCACCCATGGAGAAGTAGGTTTGGCCATCACGGAAGCTGGGCAGGCCGGCATTGGGTTTGGCCAACAGCGGTATTTTGGCGTATGGTTTCATCATGGCGATGATTTCACGCATTTCCTTTGGGCCGCTGGAACAATTGCATCCGAAGGCGTCAGCCCCCAGTGCCTGCATAGTAATCAGTGCGGCCACCGGGTGATTACCGGTAAGGGTGCGCATGCCGTCTTCAAAAGTGAGCGAGACCATGACCGGCAGATCACAGAGTTCGCGTATAGCCAGGAAAGCAGCACGAGCCTCCTGTACATCCATGATGGTTTCGACTACGAAACCATCGACGCCGGCCTCCAGCAGTGCGTCAGCCTGTTCCTTATAGATTTGCACTGCTTCTTCGAAAGGGAAGTCGCCACCGGGCTGCAAGAACTTTCCGGTAGGTGCCAGGTCACCGAACACATAGCAATTGGGGGCGGCTTTTTTGCTTAGTTGTACCAGGCTCTGGTTGATTTCGCGGCAGCGCTTCTCCAGTCCGAATTCGGCCAATTTCAGTCGGTTGCCGCCGAAAGTAGGTGCGAAGACTATATCTGCACCGGCTTTGGCGTAGAGTTGTTGCACTTCCAGGATGGTGTCAGGATTGTCCAGCAGCCAAGCTTCCGGACAGACGCCGTTGGGCAGGCCGCGTTTGATAAGTTCGGTGCCGGTGGCGCCGTCAAGCAAAATAATTTTTTTAGCCGCTAAGGCGGCAAATTCTTCTCTAGTCATTATTGGCAGCTTAATTGGCAGCTTACGAAAGCATTCTTCAACATGGGACGGAATAAAACTATGCGCGTTACAACTATACTCAATCAGGCCTGAAATTCAAGTCGTTTGCTGATAAGCGGCAAGTCACAGCTGCAAAATTGCAATGCGCAAATTCCGGTAGGTCCACCTGTTTATTTTGTCTGCCATATTCTTGGTTGGGCTCCGGTACTCGCAGCCTATATTCCTCCAAGAAGTCCAGGGGATGCCGGTCAAGCATGACCGGTCACAGGACATTCACTTTCGCATCGCACCTTACGGACGACGGGGTTTATAAATGTCTTTCAGGTTTGGGGTATACTTTGGCACAAAACACAGCCGTCCCATAGACTACAGAGCACGGTTCCCAAAAATAGCCAACCCCGTCCCAAAGCATTCAGGCAGCATCTTATCCGCAGATTACACAGATGTACGCAGATTTTCAGGACAAGGCATCGAGTGGCGGCTCTATTTAAGAGATGCAAGAGCTTGACTATGCATAATCCCGGTTTTTAGCCAGATTGACGACTTTTTCGGCAGATAAGCAGGATCGGTCGAGTTGCTTTGCCTATCCTGCCTGCGGCCTCTATATCGAGCGGGGAAAAATAAAAATCGAAAATGGCCTTTTGAAAAAAGGGTTTGGCCAAGCGCAAAACAGGGCTAAACATGCCGTTTTTTGCTGCCTATGGGATGACTGTGGACACAAAAAACAAAAAGTCAGGGTGAATACAGTCTATGAGAGGGGCGTAGCTCAACTTTTAACTTTGCCGCGCCTGTTGCTGTGAGCTTGCATTCATGCGAACAACAGCTAATTTAAGCTTGAGCCATGAGACCGGCTTTTCAGGGCTTATTGGAGAGGTGCAAAACAGCCAAATTAAGTGGGTAAATAGGTCTGTCAGGATTTGTGTACAGGCTTAAAATTACGCTGCGTTGCGCAATGGCGCCAGGCAATATGATTTTACCAGTCAGACATAGTTTTCTGATTCCGATTCTGTGGTATGAGTAGTTGTTAGAAAGGACATTACGATGCAGTTAGGCAAGTACAGCATAGGCGTGGGCGATCGTTTCGGCATGCAGGCCAAGTCACAGTTGGATGCCATTATTGAGGCACGCAGCCGGGCAGTTTGTGTTGTTCCGGTCTGGAACAAGTCATACCGTGAGCATTCCATCATTGGAACCAAGCCGGCGGATGTACGGGCAGCGGTAGAAACAGCTGTACGCGATTATGCGTTTACCGGCGAATATCATGTTGACGCCGATCATATTAACATGAAAAATGTGGATGTTTTTCTCGATGCCTGCGATTTTTTCACTTTGGATGTAGCCGATTTCAGCGGCAAACCGGCTGAAGCGCAGGCCTTGCGCGATTTTTTGCAAAGACACGAGGGTCTGGTTGGCCGCCCGCTTCGCATAGATGGGATCGAAGGCGAGCTCTGCGTCAGTATTGATGAGGCTGAAGCCATTGCCAGTAAGTATTTGCTGGCGGTACAGGAGGCCGGCAAGCTTTATCGCCATATTGCTGCGAAAAAAGGTGAGGGTAATTTTATTGCCGAGGTATCCATGGACGAGACCGACCTTGCCCAAACTCCGGTCGACATGCTGTTTATTTTAGCCGCCATAGCTGATGAAGGTATACCCGCGCAAACCATAGCCCCAAAGTTTACCGGACGCTTTAATAAAGGCGTGGAATATGTGGGTGATTTGCAGCAATTTGAAAAAGAATTCAATCAGGATTTAGCGATTATCCGCTATGCCATCAATAAATTCAATTTGCCAGGAAATCTGAAGCTGAGCATACACTCCGGCAGTGATAAATTTGCAATTTATCCCATTATGCGTGCAGCAATACGAAAATTTGAGGCCGGCCTGCATCTGAAAACTGCCGGCACCAGTTGGCTGGAGGAGCTTATAGGCATGGCCGGTGTCGGCGATGACGGTCTGGAAATGGCTCGGCATATCTATGCGCAGGCCTATGAGCGTTTTGACGAGCTGTGCAAGCCGTATGCAACCGTTATTGATATAAATACCGTCGAGCTGCCAACGCCTGCCGTGGTGAATACTTGGAGCGCCGAACAATACTGCGCCGCGTTAAGACATGATCAGAGCAACCCGGCATATAATCCGAATTTCAGGCAAATGTTGCATGTCGCATTCAAAGTGGCCGCCGAGCTGGGAGAGGATTACTTGGATATGGTTAGCAAATACGAGGTGGAAATAGGTAAAAACGTCTGCGAAAATATCTTTGAACGCCACATAAAAAGAATATTTTTGTGATTTATGCGTTGAATGTGTAGATTTACATGTTGAATAGTCCGCGTAATTCTGGCAAATAAGAAGGAGTTGTCTATGTCTATTCGCTTTTTCCCCGTATTTTGCATGTTTTTGTGTGTTTGCTTTTGTTGGACAATGGCGCAGGAAGCACCGGTTTATCGTCGTATAGAGATAGCAAGCCCGGAACAACGCCGAACCGAGGCACAGCGTGGTCTTGACGAGGGCTGGCAAGCCAGCCGCCCCACAGCGGGTATTTTGCCTTTGGGCATAGGCTTGGTGCCACCGCTGCAATTCCCCGGTGAGGACTGGGATGTAGTCGGCCTGCGCCTAAATATTCTTGCTGGAATGCATAACAATGTAGCAATTTTGGACTTGGGCGTGTTGGCCAATATTGCGCATGGTGAAGTGAACGGAATTGAGCTGGCCGGCATATGGAATCTGGTAAAGCAGGATTTTCGTGGTTTGCAGGTCAGCGGTATAGCCAATCGCGTGCATGGTGATGTCAGTGCTCTTCAAGTGGCCAGCATAGCCAACTTCAACGGTGCCGGCGATTTTGTCGGCTTGCAGATAGCGTCGGTCAACATCAATCAGGGTGAAAGCGTTGGCATGCAGATAGGCTTGTTTAATC
>JAAZKR010000145.1 GCA_012799725.1 Oligosphaeraceae bacterium
AAAAAAAATATCTGCTATACGCAAAAAGTCAAGCTAAGGAGTCGTTTAAAGTTACCTAAAAACACTTCACACTTTCAACTTCACCCATTTTTTTTTGTGGAGCTTATGTGTAGCGCTTCAATTGAAGATTTAAAAAGCGAAAATGAGATTTTTAAGAAGGCTGTCTATTCGAGCGTAAAATCGGGCTCAACACGCCATTTTTTGCAAGCTGTGAAATGAATGTGATATATTTAGTATTTACCAAATGTTCCCTGTGATCTATTGTTTTCCTCATGTTTTCTCTTGGCTGAAAGCTCTCAAGATAATCCCAGACCAGAGATAAATGTAGACTTTTGGATATTGAAAAGATAGGAGCTAACAATCATGAACTGGCAATCTTACATCGAACGTTATGAAAACGAACTTTTGAATCGGATCATTCCTTTCTGGGAAGAACACTGCGTTGACAAAGAATTCGGCGGATATTTTACCAGTTTGGATCGTGATGGCAGTGTCTACGACACTGAGAAATACATGTGGATGCAATGGCGCATTGTCTATATGTTCGCAAAGTTCTCAGTTGCCTATGGCGGCAATGACAAATGGATGGCCATTGCCAAGCAAGGGTATGATTTTCTGACCTCTCATGGCAAATCGCCTGAGGGCGGATACTACTTCGCGTTGAACCGTCAAGGAGTTCCCTCCATGGCTCCTTACAATATCTTTTCTGATTGCTTTGCCGCTATGGGAGCAGCCGCTATGTTCAAAGCTACAGGCGAGGAAAAGTACCGCACCGAGGCAAACTCGGCTATGCGCAACTACATCGCCCGCATGGACAACCCTAAGGGGCGCTGGGAAAAGGGCATGAGTGGCAAACCTCGCCGTCTCTCTCATGGTCAGTTCATGATGTTAGCCAACTTGGCCTTTGAGATGCGTGAATGCCTGGGCAGTCATGAATATGATGAATCTGCCGAAGAGGCGGTCAAGGCGGTCACCTCACGCTTCTGGAATCCCGATATGCGCATCCTCTTCGAAAACATTAATCCTGAAGGGAGCGCTTTCGATTTGGACTCGTGCGAGGGGCGCATGATCAATCCTGGCCACGGTCTGGAATCGATGTGGTTTATGCTCCAGCATGCAGAGCAGAAAGGCGACAAAGAACTAATTGTCCGCGCCACCGACATTATCAAAGGAATCATGGACTTCGGTACAGACAAGAAATATGGCGGTATTTTTTATTTTATGGACGCCTTGCACAAGCCACATCTAGAACTACAGTGGGATATGAAACTCTGGTGGCCCCATTGCGAAGCTATTATTGCTTTGGTTTTTGCATACCGTCTCACTAACGAGCAATACTTCTTGGATAAATTTCTAGAAATAGACGACTGGACCTGGGAGCATTTCCGTGACCCCGAATATCCTGAATGGTATGCCTATCTTAATCGTCGCGGCGAGGTTACACATTCTCTCAAGGGCGGCAAATGGAAAACCTTCTTCCATCTGCCTCGCATGCTCTTCATGGCCGCCAAACAGATGAAGCTGATGAAATAAAACACTATGGGGTAAACGTTTCTAAACGCATCTGCTGCGCTATGCCATCGCGGGAGTCAGGAATTTAATGAAGCAAAAACAAGGAGACAAATCGATGAAGAGGAATTTTGGAGTAAAGAACTGGATGTTCCCGATGCCAGTGTTGATGATTGGCACATATGACGAAGACGGGACTGCCAATATGATGAACGCCGCCTGGGGCGGCATCACGCTGGAGGATCAGATTACCATCTGCATCGACAATACCCACAAGACTTGGGCAAATATCGCGGCGCAAAAGGCGTTCACGGTAGCATTCGGTACTGCGGACACAGTGGAAGCCTGCGATTACCTGGGTATCGTCAGTGGGAACCAAGTTGCAGACAAGGTGACGAAAAGCGGCCTCACAGCTGTTAAGAGCGACTTCGTGAATGCTCCGGTAATGGCAGAATTGCCCCTAGCGCTGGAATGCGAACTGGTCTCGATGAACGAAGAAAACTGCAATGTAGTCGGGCGCATTCTCAATTGCGCCGTTGAGGAATCGGCTCTGACGGACGGCAAGCCAGATGCCGCAAAAATGAAGCCGATATGCTTTGACACCTGCCAGCACGTCTACCGCCTGATGGGCGACACGGTAGCCAAGGCCTTCTCATGTGGAAAGAAGCTGCGCGAATAAAATTTTCGAGGTTTCAAGCTCGATATCTTCGCGTGCAAATCAATCCGTTGAAGTTTCAACTTATATAGATTTTACACGCTTCTCGTATTTTCTGTGGATAAAAACAGGTTGTAGTCAGAGCAAGCTCGCGCCTTGAATATTTCGGATCGGATGACCGGTTTCAGTTGTTCTCGCTCAGGCATGTTTTGCTCGGCTGAAAAATTTTTCGGCGTTTCGGTGAAAGATTGCCTCTACATCCTCCTGCGACAACTCAGCCATACTGGCTGCCTGCTTCATAGCCCTGATTTGTTCATAGATGACCAGCGTATTATGGGCAATGCAGTGGGGTTGTTCCGTTGCCTGGAAGAAACACCATCCTTTTCCCCAAGTAATATATTTCCCATGAACGCCTCCAGCAGCAATATTATCGGAGCCGAACATGATCCGCTCCAAATTCTCATGTTTAAACAGAAGATAGTGAGAATACGGCTCGCACACCGCTGATGTGTCATACCACAAATTGGGAATGTCACGCAATACAAAAACGGCCTTTTCCAGCATAAACGCATGGAAAGCCCGTGCGCAATGCGCAAGAATCCACTTGACTTTCGGATAACGTTTGCTTAGATATTGCAAGTCGTCTTGATTGACTGGGTCGGCGATGCCGTCAAAGCGTGACAAATGCAAGGTAACAGTTAGCCTGTGCTGATCAGCCACTTCGAGAAGATGCTCCGGCAGAAAATCCCTGATCCTTCCGTTTGCCGGATCGGAGGCATAGCAGCGATACGGCTTGAGACCAATGAAATGATAGCGGCGAATAACTGAATCCAGATCGTCGGCGCTCATTTCCGGCAGTATGATGGTGCTGGCCAATTGCTGCCGTGCGAGGCGTGATTCCGTTGCCAGAAATTCATGCTGCCTTTCTATGTTCAGGCGCTCAACGGGAGTCCCCAGAAATAAATAGTCCAGTTCCCTGCCCGGAAAAATTTTTCGGCTCCACGAATCCATTTCCCGAAAACCGGCATTCAAACGCAGGCTGGAATCTGGCGAATCCGGCCCGGCGCAGGCATCATTCCATAAATGCGTATGGACATCGAAGATTTTTTGAGGAACAAAGTCTTGCAGTTCCTCTTCCCAGATTCTACGATCAAAGTCGGTATAGGAAAACTTACAATTCATGGTACCTGCCTGTTTTATTGTCTTGCCTTCAATAGAGATTATTTCATGTTGCCTCTTGTTCAACAAGTATGTGCGTCTATTAACTTGCAGATATTTTCATAGAACACAAGCTTCTGTTCTTCTGGTGTAAAAGTCGCTTGCACTCGAAAAATGAAGCATGTCGGGTCATATCCCTCGTAATCTGTGCCATAAAGCAGTCGTTCTGCACCGTAATCTCTTCGTGCATTTTTCAAGCAATTAAGATAGAGTCCGCCATGCACTCCACTTATATCGAGCATAACATTGGGCATGTCGATCAGCAATGGCACGATTTGGGGATTTAAATGGGAGCCAACCACTTGAAGTCGCGGATGCGCCTTTGCAACTGCGGCTGTACCCGTGGAGTTGTGAAGCTGCACAATCATGTTGTAATCTTCCGCGCACTCAAAGATCGCCTGCCAGGCAGGGTCTGTAAATGGTGTTTCGCCTTCCGCAGGCTTGGGAACCATCTCGCCAACCCAGCAGAAACGCTCCTTATGAAATTGCTCCAGCCAATAAAGGGAACGCTGCGGCCAGCGAAAATCGACAACCACTCCCGGATAAATAAAATCGGGATATTTTGCGTGCAGCTCCAGCGCCTCGGCATTGCCTTCATCCATATCACGTTCAACTTCACAGAGCACTGCCTGCCATGGCACAGTGATAACCCACTCGATGCCATAACTGCGCATCTGCTCCACAGATTCATCGGCAGAAACAAATTCGCCGTCATGACCGCTCCATTTGCAAGAGCCAATGTGTGTATGTGCATCAATGATTCGCATAGCTTATCCCACAGTTGAAATTCGTGCCTTTTCGAACGATTATCCAGAACCCTACTTGATAAAAGATTTTTATTGATGGTAGACAGTCTCTGTCAATAAAAAACAAGAATTGAGCAGATGCAGAATAATAATGTAATATGCTTCCAGAAAAGTGCCTGGCGCAGGCTGCTGATGCCAAGTCAAGTTCATTTTTTACCAGAAGTATTTGCGGCAAAATATAATAGCGACAAAAATCTATTGTTCTATCTGCTTTATAATAAACCCGGCACTCTCAAGCAACAAAATAAAAAGTAAAAATATTTTCCATGAAAAATTGACAAGAGCATATTATGATGCTACAGTAATACCGGTATTACTTTTTAATACAGACCTCATCATTGACCTGACTTTGGCTTTTGCCCAAACAACCATGGCTTGTAAATATAGAGAGTTGGCCGAATATCTGGAGGAACAGATAGACTCCGGTATTTTTTGTGAAGGGAGTTTTCTCCCTGGCGAGCGTGCATTATGCGAGCAATTTCAATTGAGTCGTGTCACTGTGCGAAAAGGCTTGAATTTGCTGGTTGAGGCTTGCCGTATCAGAGCCATACCAGGGCAAGGTTATCAGGTATTGGGGGAACGTTCGATGGCTTTCAGGCGTCGTACTCATTTGATTGGGGGCGTATTCCCGACGACTACTCAGCTTCAGCATAATAATCCCTATGTCTCCACCCCATACCAGTTAATGCTGGGCATCAACAAAGCATTGAATAAGAGTGGATATTGCCTGACCTTTGTGAATTCAATGGACAATCTGCTTGAAGAGCGCGAGTCTATTCGCAAGCTGATAAAACTTGGGGTGGATGGGTTGCTCATCATGCCCTCTTTTACTCAAGGCGCATTTCGTTCCATGAAACATGATTTGGGCAATTATCCATTTTTTCTTGAGCTGTATCAAAACGGTTTGCCGATTGTACTGATGGACCGTCAACTCATCGGCACCGGCATCCCAGCTGTTTTCAACGACGATATCATGGGTGGACGCATGCAGGCAGAGTATTTTTTGAAGCGTGGCTATCGTCGCGTCATCTACTTTGAGACTGCAAGTAGCCAGACTGGCCATTTCAGGCATGCGGGATACTGCCTTGCCATGGAGGACGCCGGTTTGAAGCCGTTGCAGATTACTCCGGAAATTCCCATCGAACCGGAAAGATGGGATTTCCCTGATTCGCAAGGCGACGATGCAATCCGGCAGCTTTTGCCGCAGATCACTGAAGATACGGGACTCATTACGACCTATCGCCTGGCAGCTTTCTTTGATAAATTCTTCCCGGGACATCGCTTTGGAAAACACCGTGTGGAATGGTGCTGCTACGATATCCCCTCCATGGGACTGCAACAACCCTATCCGTACATGCTTCGACCAACTGAAAAAATAGGCGAGCTTGCCGCCAAACGCCTGCTGGCAATTTTACAGAACGATCATATGACTGAAGCTAAAAGTAAACAGGTCGACATGCTTTCACCAACCTTGTGTTTGCCAAACAATCCAGAAAAACACAGCGCCAATTGTCATTCACTCCAAAAAAGAATTTTCAGATCAGCAAGCCAAAAAACAGTGTGAAGTCAAGTTCTTGCCCCCGTGCCCTGACTTTAGGGCGAAATCAAAAAATTCAGCCTTTACGCTTTTTCGTTGTTAAAAATTGGCTTGGGCGAGCCCGAGCCAAGCCATGTTCCCCAAACAATCCACACAAAAAAGAGAAGACGAACATGAAAAAATCATTGCGTTGTTTATTCACATTGATTGAGTTGCTTGTAGTTATAGCTATCATTGCCATTTTGGCCTCGATGCTTCTGCCTGCCTTGAGCAAGGCTCGCGAAAGAGCTCGCGCCATCAGTTGCACCAACAACCTGAAAACCCTGTCGACCATTCTCCAACTATATGGATCAGACAACCAGGATTTCATTGTTCCCGCCTATGATTGGGACACGGCAGCAACAGGTCTCATGTATTCCTGGCTTGGTCATATCTGGTTTGAGACTCTTGGAAATAACGGCTATTTGAAGATTGAACACACGAATCCGGCAGAAGGACGTTATTCGAAGATCGTGACTTGCCCCTCTTCTTCCGCGAAAAGCATTCCTGTTGACTACCAGATGAACTGGTTTGTCTCTGATTATGTTTGTTTCCCCTCGCGCTATTACCGGTTTGGCGGCCCTGCAAAACGACCCAGCACTTTAGGATTGCTTTCGGATAATGGCAATAACACTTGTTTTGCCTATCGCAGAACGAACTCGCCCGAATTTGAAAGCCTTGGCTGGAATGATCATGGAGTGGGTAAACTCAACTGTGCTTTCGGTGACGGTCATGTGGCCATGGCACTTAAAGCTCGCGAGGGGCAGAATTCTTGGTGGGGTGCTGATTCCAACACATACTATTAATTCGAAAGCAAGACAGGCCCCTTATGAGTTCCCACCGGCCGTGATCACACTTTCGTGGCACACATCGGAGAATCATCCTTTAGCGAAGTTATGGCGTTGCAGCATCCGCCTAATCTGGAAAACGATGTTGTCCCACATGTAGAATGCGTCCTGAATAATCTGGATTTCATAGACTGCATGTATTATTATGCGGGTCAGATCGCTTCCCACTTGAGGAATGCTCTTAGGTGAACATGCCGGCGGTGATGTGGTCGTCAACTGGCTGTGGGCAGACCAACTGCTAAAGGCCTGGCAAAATCACATGGAAAGGAAAACTACTGATGCAAATCATAATGTCCCGGTTAAAACGCATAATGTTTGATATGTTGACAATGCCCATTTGCAAGGAATCAAGTATGAAAAAATATCCTGCTGCTCTCTTGATCTTAATCCTTTTTGCTGCCTTTTGTTGTATTGCCGCCCCGACCGAAAAAGAATTGGAACAGGATTTCGCCAAGAACAATCCTAGTTCTGAGGAGGTCCTAAAATCGCTTCCAGACGAGTTTTTCCCGTTTATCATGTTTTATGGAGACGGTTGCTTTCTGACGAAAATCTCAAAATACATGAATGAGCCTTATGCATTGCGGCGGGAGAAGCTGTTCCACCAGTTTGCTCGCTGGAATATCAATACTATTGTTCCATCCAACGCGAAATATCGCAACGATGACTACGCCAAGGCTCGGGAATATGGTCTCAAGGTGATACATGCCTGCAACATTCTCCATGGAATATCGGAAGCGGATCGTACAAGCGGTGCGGAAGAACCCCTCAAGATGGTGAAGGATATATGGAATGAAGAGGTCCGTTTGGTTCGCAACAATGAAAATCTACTTGCCTACCATGTCTACGATGAACCTCACCCGCTCTATTGTAAGAGCATTGCCATTATGATGGACTATATCCAGAGCTTGGACCCCTCCAAGCCGATCATTTTCACCCAGCAGAATATGCCTGTAGGCAGTTTTGTTCCAGAATGGGAAGCGCTTTCCAAGTGCAAAGTAATATTCAGCGACCAATACAATGTCAGTGCAGCATTTGGCCGTAATCCTTGGAGCTATCGGGAGGCTATCCCGGAGTTTTCCAAACCCAATCACAGCGCCCATCACTGGCCAATTATTCAGGCTTTTGCCTATAACATTCAGCCCACTCCAGCAGAATTCCGGATCATGGCTTGGAATGCGCTGGCAGCAGGCGCCAAGGGGCTGGGGCTTTACACCACTGGCGCATTGTCTACAACCTGGCCTCTTCCCGAAGGGGAAATGTATGCTGCTTACCCTGCAACTGGCGATGCCTGTTTTGGCGACGACCCCATAGCTGAAGAAATCACTCGCCTCGGACGCTTGCTTACCACCGCAGGATGGCTCCTGGTGCCACTGAAATATGACTCGGAATATCCGTGGAGCGTTTTAAATGGCGAGATGATTGACACCTCAAAATGCGTTGGCAAGACATTTCCCAATTATTCCAAGGGCCGGGAACGCCCTGTCATTGAAGTCAGTGCTTTTACAGGCAAGGATTATGATATCCTTGTTATCCACAATAACGACCCCAGCCTATTCCGTACGGGAATTGTCAATTTATCTGAATCTTCAGAACGCAAAGTACTTCTTGACCTGCGGAGCTTGGAGCCAGCCCCTGAAAAAGACGGGGGCTTCCAAGTCAATTTCATCTGCGGCGACGGCAGCCTTTTCGCCTATGGAACGGCTGAATCGCTGCTCCCTGTGAAAGAAAAAGTTCTTCGAAAACGCTTTGATGCAGATAAACTGAAACTGGAATTGGATATGGCTGTTGCCAAGGCATATGGGGTGGAAATCGAGCCTGTGGAAGCCCTGATTGCCACGGCCGAGAAATACGCGGCAAATGACTTGCCCGAGCTGATGCTCGTTGCACGGAAGATGCTGCTAAAAGCGGAGTTTGCAAATGCCGATTTTGCCACCATCAGTGCTGCCATCGAGTCTGCGAGAAAGAGTTTCAGTGCCATTGACTATCGCCTGCGCCATCTGGCCGTTGAAACCAGGACATCCTTTGAAACGCTTCCCGACCCAATTCAGAAGATTATTCTGGATACCATGGAACTGACCAGACAGTTTTCCGCAGTGGAAAATTCTTTCCGTCAAGGGAAATGCACCCCGCAAGCCGCTGCGGAACTCCTGCAGAAATGCCGATTGATGGAAAACATGGACTTCAATCTATAGCAAGGAGCCGTTAAAAAATCAAGGCAGCAGTCCTGGAATTATTTTGAGCTGTTTTTCCCCTGGCCTGAAAGGAGCGCATGCACATAAGCGCCTGACAGAACAAGAGAAAGGCAGCCCAAAAAAACCGGAAATATAAACTTGATTTTTATAGGCTACTAAGTCCAGGCCGCTTCATTAAGCAGCCCCTTTTGACTGATAAGGAGTTTACGCACATGGAGAATGATTTTTTTGCAAGGGCAAACCACACCTGAACAGGAAAAGCTCCGCGAAAAAAGTGCGAGGAACATATCACGCTAGACCCCACATTCTAATCGGAGCTGATCAATCAAGTTTCTTTTAGTAGGTGTTTTTTTCTATGCTAAAGAAAACAATTCAACCGCAAGTAGAAAAGTTTTTCCGCGATCCCGCCACAGGACTGATCTTCAGCTACCTTGACAAGGCGACGTTGAAGCCTGCCACAGAAGATTTTTTTCCGACAGGGAATCCCATTAAGGAAGGGGATGTTCCGGGAGTGACGCTGGCCGAACTCTATCTTCATGAAAATTGCGGCATGGTTACGGGAGCCTACATGCAATCCGAGATTTTGCGTTATGTGCGCACCGGAGCCGCAGACGCACTGGCTAACGCGCAACGCTGCATGCAGGCGCTATGGTGGGTTTATCAGACGGGCAAGCAGCTGGCGACGGGATTTTTCCCGAAAGTCTATGGCGGACGTTTCTCGAATGAGACAAGTACCGACCAGGTGCTTTATGCCTGTTGCGCCTGTGAGGCCTTCTACCCATATGCCAATCCTGAAGAACAGGAGCAGATTCGGGAATTCATCCCGGCTTTGCTGCGCTTTTGGACGGAAAGAGATTACCGTTTTCACTATTTCCAGTTTTTTGATGACAATTGGCAGTGGCCCCTCATGCGTTTCCCGCCATTGCTGATACTGGCCCATAAATTTTCAGGGGACAAATTCTTCCATGATGAATACCTTCGGTTGCTGGAGCATACGCGGGAACCCGAAAGCCTTGAGCTGGAACCCGATATGTCCAAACATGAGCCTGATGAATTTGAATTGGCAAATCAGGCTTGGAGTGTCAGCGCCGTGGCGGATATATTTACTATGAACATGCTCAACTTCGATTTACTGTTACGGCACGATCCTGAAAATCCTCTCGCAGATGCTTGGCGTGAAGGCATTCATAAGATTTGGTTCATGTCGAAGGACGCCATTTGCGAAGATGGTCGTTATTTGACTACTGCTTTATATGATTTCGATACTCTGGAGGTAAGACGTGTGCCACTGGAAGGCATCGACAAGAGGGTCAATTTTGGTTCTGGCGGCGCTAAATCCGCCTGGAGTACAATGATTGCACGTGCAGCCATGCAGGCGCTTCCACATTGCCCTGAATTGGCTGAGGAAGTGTTGCCGATGGTAAGGCTTGTGCTTGAAAAACTTGATTTTGAGGATTGTACCTACTACGATGAACCAGAGCGATTTGCCCCGGAGCTGCAATATAAGCCGAAGTTGCTCAGCGGCGACTCGGTTGCCAACTGGCTATGGGCAAGAGAACTGCTTTTGGAATATGAATTAGGCAAGGGATGAAGAATCCGCTAAAACAAAAGCACTATAAATTTTCTGCGCTTCCTGTACTGCCATTGCTTAACTTTTTGTCTTTTGGCAATGTGCGAAATCTTGTAAGTAAAGTTTGAAAAGTATAACATTCATCCCATAGGCAGCAAAAAAACGGCATATTTAGCCGGATTTCACGCTTGGGCAAACCTATTTTTTCAAAAAACCATTTTCGATTTTTTGATTTTTCCCCGCTCGATATAGAGGCTGCAGGCAAGATCAGACAACTGAACCTTTTGTGTGGCGCTTCGCGCCGGGGAAACCGCTCGAAGAAGTGCTGGCAAGGCTTGAATGAATCATCCCGAAAACCAAAACAGTGCCAGCACAACTTCACAGGGGTTCAGTTATCTGAGTTTAGATAGGAAAAGCAAGTCGGCGCAGGTTCGAGCGATCCGAATTTTTGAACCTTGAACTGTTGCCTTATCTTGCTTAGTTGTATTTATGGTTTGTGGGGTGGCTGTATAGTGAAATTTTCTCTTAGCGGTTGCAAATAAACAAATCTATATTAATTTTCTGTTGTATCTTTGTATACCTGCTCTTCTGGGGTGCTGGCTTTAAAAGTGCGGTTGCGTTTTTCAAATCAAATTCATTTCACTAAGTTTTATACCATGCTGAAGACAAACGAATTATTTGCAAAGCTGCTAAGTTATGTTGATGGAAACCGGCTCTATAACGAAGTTGAAAATCTTTGGCGGAGGGAATTGCCGCAAACCTCGACTGCGCATCTGGAGGCGGCAGAGTACGCACTTGAATTGCTGCATGAGGCAGGTCTGGAAAATGCTGAGCTGATTTCTTTTCCGGCAGATGGCAAAACGGTTTATCAGGATAAATGCATGCCCTTGGCTTGGGATGCTACCATAGGCAAACTAACTATACAGAAAAGCCCGCTTTCTTTTGCTGAGCCGGTCATTGCCGACTATCAGCGTCATCCTTTTCATCTGGTCAAGGGGTCTGTGGCTATACCGGAAGGTAAACGGCTTGTTAAAATTATTACGGAAACGCAGATGTTTGCAGGTGAAGAAACCGATGGCGCGCTAGTTGTTTGCGCAGCTAATACTGTTCCCAGAGCCGCAATTTTGAAAACCGCCTTGGACCTTGGTGCCATTGGTTTGATCAGCGACTATTATGCGCAATCCTGTCGAGTCCAAGCTCCGGAAGCAATTGGCTGGATCAATGGCTGTACAGAGGCAATGAATTGGCATGTTATCGAAGGCGACCGCCCTTTTGTCTGTTTCAGCGTTACAGCTGGGGTAGGGGAAAGGTTGCGGCAGGCTGCGGAACTTGGGGAACTCACTGCTTGGTTGGAATGTGATGGACGCCGTTACCGGGGAAGCAGCCCAGGGATTACTGCATTGATTCCGGGGCGCAAAAAAAAGGAATTCTGGCTGATGGCTCACCTTTATGAGCCACTCAGTGATGATAATTCCACCGGTGTTGTTGCTGCCATCGAAATGGTACGCAACATCAAAAAGTTGATTGCCGATGGTGATTTGCCGGAACTGGAGTTTTCCCTGCGTTTGGTGTTTGCCGCTGAAATGTATGGTTTTGCCGCTTTTGCAGAGCACTTTGGTGGGAATCTTAGAGAGCAAGCTATCGGCGCAATCAATCTGGACAGCCTAATGGCCGGAAATCCAAAACAGAGACTGCATGTCTATGCGGCAGCGCCGGGAACCCCGTTTTTTGGCAACGCATTGCTGGAAATGTTCTTGGATCAATGGAAGGACAAAGATGCATTTCCCGTGGCAAAGTTTATGGAAAATGGCTGGTATGGTGATGATACAATGTTAACTGACCGAACGGTAGGATTGCCTACGGCATGGTTTATTGGCCATGAAAAAATGTATTGGCACAATTCGGCTTTGACTATGCAGGTGATTGATCGCGAAATTTTTGCCCGTATCTGTGCCGGTATTGGCACTTGGATAGCAGCGCTTGTTACTCTGAACAAGGCAAATCTTGCGCAAATCGTCCGTCAGGCTGCTGCTTATGGTTTAAGCCATCTTGCCAGAGAATACCGGAATATCTTGCAGAAAAAACTTTCGGCAGATGAGGCAGTGGAACAATTGCTCTACCGGCTTCAGCGTGACTGTGAACGCTTGGAGGATTTTCGCAACGTAGCTGCTGAGCCCGAAATAGAGAGGCAGATCGGAGTTTTGCAAGCGGCGGCGCAAAAGTATCTAGTGTAAATCAAACAACAGTCAATCGTTAAGGAGGAGCGCAAAGGAAAATGGTTTGCTTATGCCGCAAATATTATTGCAACACGTGCGGAACGTGGCTTTCCACATGATCAGACCAGGCTACAGAAAAAACAACGCAAACTTTTGCCCGACAGGGTAATCTACGGCCCCTTTGCGCGAGTGCTTTCCAATATGGATGGCCAAAAGACCATGCAGCGTGTCATTCGTGAAGCAGAATGGGAAGAGGATAAAATTTTTAGCGAAGCACAAATAAAAGAATATCTTAACGCAGTTATGTTTCTTGGACAACATGGCTTTTTGGAGGTGGAATATAATCGCAAAATTACGCGTGCAGATATTCTGTCTGCCTTGCAAAGTGTGGGAGTTCAAATCGGTGACTGTCTTTTTGTACACAGCAGTGCCTCGGCTTTTGGTTGGATTGAGGGCGGTGAAGCGACAGTGATCGAAGCATTTCTGGAGGCTGTCGGTGCGACAGGTACGTTGCTGATGCCTACCTTTACAGTTCCCTTTAATAGTTTTGAGGGGACACTTAATACAAACCGTCGTTACCGTCCTTTTGATCCCGAGGATGCAACTCAGGTTTGGGTAGGCAGTATACCGCGCACTTTTTTACAGATGCCTGCTGTGATCCGCTCACAGCACCCTTCGCACTCGGTGGCCGGTATCGGGCCGCTTGCAACAGCCTGCTTGGAAGCTCATCAAGAAAATGATCCACCTACTGGTGAAACCAGCCCACTTGCCAAACTGGTAGAATACAAGGGCAAAATTGTTTATTTTGGTTGCAGCTTGGGTTCCAGCACTTTTCTACACTATCTGGAAACTCTCACAGACCTGCCATGTCTCAAAGGTGCCGTCTGCCGGGTCAAAAATAAGGATGGCAGCCTGCGCACAGTTTATATTCCCAAACATCTTCCTGGAGACCGCGATTTCTATCGCGATGTCGATGGCAACAGCAAATTTTTCAAAAAGGCGCTTGTATCCGGTCTAAAAATGAAGCAAAGCTCACTGGGTTGTGGGACAATTCGTTTGCTTGATGCGGAAAATTTTTATGCAATCGGTATGAAGCTGCTTGCGCAAGACCCAAATATTCTTCTTTGCGATAGCGAAGAGTGTCCGTTTTGTCGTAAGTACAAGCAGTGATTCAGTCTGGATACTTTTGCACAAAGTACAGAGCCATAAAACCGGAGACAGAAGGGCTGCCAAGGGTATTGAGCTTGGCAGACTGTCGGATAAGTTATGCCCGGCCACGGAGCTGGCAGCACGCCCGGCATACATTTGGCATAGCCTTTCTTTCATGGCATCAAGATTCCTGTTTTTTAGGAATCCTAGCCCGTTTTAGCCCTAAATTTGCAAGGTGATTATATTAAGCTTGACACCGGTTGTCGCAAAACTGGCAGCCCCCTGCTTGCCGCATGCCGGTGTTTTTAGCCGTGGGCGGGACAAATTTATGAGCGAAGCCGATTATTATAATGATTTCTTCTTGACTGATGACGAAGAGGATACGGAGCTTAGGGAGCATTCGAGCAGCTTGCCTATTGAGGCGCAGGTCAGAGGCGAGGTGCTGCGTGTAGTTTTCAGCAATGAGCAAAATTCCTATGCCGTATTAAAAATGCGCGGTTTGGGCTCTTCGCCGCCGGAATTCACTATGGTAGGCACCCTTGGCGGTCTACAGGAGGGGCAGGAAGTAGAGGCGCAGGGACGCTGGGAGCTGCATCCGGTGCATGGCAGGCAGTTTCAAGTGCAGAGCTGTCAGGCGGTGTTGCCGACCAGCGAGGCAGGCATTATGCGTTATTTGGCCTCAGGCGTGCTGCCGGGCATAGGCAAGGTATACGCTAAGCGTATCGTCAAGAAATTCGGCAGTGAAACTCTGAAAATTCTGGACAACTATACGTCCAGGTTGGCCGAGGTGCCGGGTATAGGGAAAAAACGTATCGCCGGCATACGGCAGGCCTGGCAGGAGCAAGGCCTGCAAAGAGAAAGTATGATTTTTCTGCAAGGCCTGGGCATCAGTCCGATCTATGCCCAAAAAATCATCAAGTTCTATGGTGTAAATGCTGCCGCTGAAGTAGTACGGCGAAATCCGTATAGGCTGGCTTCGGATATAGATGGCATAGGATTTCTTAGCGCAGATCGCATTGCCAGCGCAATGGACATTGAAAAAGAAAGCCCGTTGCGTCTGAGCGCCGGTGTAGTTTATACCCTGAACGAATTGGCTGCGCGCGGCAACGTCTGTTATCCACAGGTGCTTTTGCTGAAAGAGACCGCTAAGATGCTGCGCGTATCCGATGAGGCAGCGGCCAAAGGATTGCAAATCGCCTTGGCTGAGAACCAGGTGTCGGCTCTGAGTCTGCCCGATCCAGACTGGCCCTCGCCTTTTATCTATTTGCGCTGGCTGCGTCAAGCTGAAGAGGAACTGACCGAGGCGTTGCAGCTTTTGCTTAACACGGCTCTGCCGCAGCTACATGTGCCTTGGGCGCGGATGTCGACGCAGGCTATGCACTTGAATCGGGAGCAGCAACAAGCGGTGCATTGGGCGCTGCATTATGGTTGCTCGATTATTACCGGCGGCCCGGGTGTAGGAAAAACCACAGTGGTCTCAACCCTGGTACAGGCTGCCAAACTGCTGCGTCTGAAGGTCTGCTTGGCGGCACCTACCGGCAGAGCTGCCATGCGCATGAGCGAAGCGAGTAATATCGAGGCCATGACTATACATCGCCTCTTGAAGTGGGACCCGGCAAGGAGGAATTTCTACTATGGTGTGGAAAACAAGCTGGACTGCCACATGCTGATTATCGATGAAGTTTCCATGCTTGACATGAGTTTAGCGGCCAGCTTGTTCAGGGCTTTGCAGCCAGGCACCCGGGTAGTGCTGGTCGGTGATAAGGATCAGTTGCCTTCTGTGGGGCCGGGAACCGTACTTAGGGACCTGATTAATTGTCGACGCATACCGGTGACTTACCTTACTAAGATTTACCGACAGAAGCAAGGCAGCCGCATTATTTTGAATGCGCATGCGGTCAACCGAGGACAAAGCCCTGACCTGCGCAGTTCAGGAAGCAATTTGCTGGAAGATTTCTATTGGATAGAACAGGATGAGCCGCAAAAGGTCGCCACGCTGATTTGTCGATTGGTTAGTGAGCGTATTCCGCAGGCTTTCGGCTACGATCCCATACGAGATGCGCAGGTGCTTTCTCCTATGCGCAAGGGAGAGGCCGGGGTTTTAGCCTTGAATGTGCTGTTGCAGGAAAAGCTCAATCCCCCTGATGCTGCTGAGAAGCCAGAACTCAGATTGGGCAATCGCGTGTTCCGGCTGGGTGACAAAGTCATGCAGACCACCAATAACTATAATAAGACTGTATTTAATGGTGAGTTGGGGCGTATCAGTCGTATGGACAGCGAGACATTTAGCGTGCTTTATGATGACAAAGAGGTAGAATATAAAAATCATGAGGCTGATCAACTTATTCTTGCCTATGCCAGTACGGTGCATAAATCACAAGGGTGTGAGTTTCCGGCAGTAGTCATGCCGCTGCTTACACAGCACTATGTCATGCTGCAAAGGAACCTACTCTACACCGGTATGACCAGAGCCAAAAAACTGCTCATTCTGATTGGCTCACGCAAAGCGCTGGAGATTGCTGTCGCTAACAATGTCCCTTTGCAAAGAATCTCGTTGTTGGAAAAAAGGCTCAGCTGGCAGCCGATTAATCTGTAAGTTTCTGTGCAATGCACTTGAAAAAAGGTGCTTTTGTACCATAGTATATAAATCACAAAAATATAATATGGTCCGGTAGCTCAGTTGGATAGAGCAACTGCCTTCTAAGCCGTAGGTCGTGGGTTCGAGTCCCGCCCGGACTACCATTTTTAACCTGCTTAACTATAACAAGTTAAGTGGGTTTTTATTAATCCGGGCGATTGACTGATCTATTCTGTCTTCTATAGTGTGCAGCGCTTCATACCCTAAATTCGTCGCCCGGGTTTTTTCTAAAAAAGCATTCAAGGTTGTGCTTTAGTTATAATATCTTTGTCATCAAATGGTTGTGAATTTTATGCTGCTCGCTGTATTGGCGAACAGGGAATTTTTCGTGCTGCTATTGTTCGAGTTTTTCTTTGTGAAAGATTTTGCCGGATCGGCGTGTCAAGTGTTTCCGGCGGCTGCTCCTTTTCATTTAACCGCCAAGACGCCAAGAACGCCAAGTCCGACACTTTACGGAGTGGCGTCGCCGGCGTGGATTGCCAAAGCATTAAATGAAGAGTGTTGGCTCCATGGGTTACATGTATTGCCACTAAAACCAGCGCCACAGAAGACTGAGGCATTACGGCTAAATCGTAAAATATACCGCTTGAAGTGTAAAATTTCATGGCAAGCGCAGGCTTATAGACTATATTTTCTATTTGCCGTTGGTAGCAAAAATGTAGGAGCCGTTAAAAATTTTCCGGCCTGTGGATATTTGTTGATCCTATTGGATGAGTATAATGGATAAAGAAAATAAAAAAGAAGTTGAAACGGAAGCTTTTGACAATACAAGCAGTACTGAGACTCCGCCGAAAAAAGAGTTTGCCGGCTTGTTCAAGACGCCACAGGAATTTGCCGGTCAGATCAGGGAAGCGTTTGAAGAAATGGGCATAGACGTCTTTGTTAATCCCTTTGAGGCGATGTCTCCCGGTTTCGAGGCCAAGGCTGCTGCGAAAGAGGCTGAAAACAAGGCTGAAAAAAGCGATGGGCCACTGCAGGCTATAAGGAACTTTTCTTTCAAGCCCAAAGAAATACGCGACTATTTAGATCGTTTTGTCATCAGTCAGAATGAGGCCAAGAAGGTGCTTGCTACCGCTATCTGCGACCACTATAATCATGTAAGGCGTTGCCTGGAAAATCCGGAGCTGGCAAAGCGTGAATTCGCCAAGCACAACGTTATCATGCTTGGTCCTACCGGCGTGGGCAAAACATACCTCATGCGCTGCGTTGCTAAACTTATAGGCGTGCCTTTCATTAAGGCCGATGCTACCAAGTTCTCTGAAACCGGCTATGTGGGCTATGATGTAGAAGATATCGTGCGAGACTTGGTAAAGGCAGCTGACGGCGATGTGGAAATGGCGCAATACGGTATCGTATACTTAGACGAAATAGACAAGATCGCCGGCAGAAGCAGCGACAGCGGCGGCAAAGATGTGTCCGGACGCGGCGTGCAGATTAATCTGCTCAAGCTTATGGAGGATACTGATGTCAAGCTTATTGGTCAAACTGATATGCTTGGGCAGATGCAGGCCATGATGACATTGCAGACCACTGGCAAGGCACCACCCAGCCTGATCAGCACCAAGTACATACTCTTTATCGTCAGCGGCGCTTTTGGTAATATGAAAGATATAGTTAAACGTCGCTTGGGGAATGCACAGATAGGGTTCCATGCCGCCGACGAAAACAAAGCCGATGATAGTGACAGCGCAGTGCTTAAGCAGGTGCAGACCCAAGACTTTATCAAATTTGGCTTCGAGCCGGAATTCATAGGAAGGCTGCCGGTGCGTGTTGTTCTCGATGAATTGAGTGCTGATGACTTGGAGCAGATACTGCAAGTGGCCGAAAACGGTATATTACAGCAGTATGCAGAGAGTTTTGCCGGTTATGATATAGAGCTGAAGTGCAAGCCGGCAGCACTGCGTGAAGTAGCGTTGCGCGCAGTGCAGGAGAAGACTGGCGCCAGGGGACTGATGACCATATTGGAGCGCTTATTCCGGGATTTTAAATTCGAGCTGCCGGGTACTGGCGTGAAGCAGCTTGAGCTAAATGTGAACTTGGTCAAGCGGCCAGCCACCGAACTGAAAAGGATTTTGCGGCTCAACGCGGAACAGACTGAAAAGCTAAAGTTGCAAGAGGTCTATGAATTTGCCCGGCGTTTCGAAGAGCAGCATGAGATGAAGATCAATTTCAGTGACGAGGCAGCTCTCTGGCTGAAAAAAGAAAGCGGCAAGCAGAATAAAACCGTACGTGGTTTTTGTGAAGAGCGCTTCAAGGACATACATCACGGCTTGCAACTGCTCGCTAGCCATAACGGCAAAAAAGAGTTCGATTTCGATATCAACGCTGTGAGCGCACCATCAGAGATCATCGCGGCTTGGATACGCGACTCCCTTAAGCAGAAGGAATCCTGAGATGAAAAGCTTTGAAGAACTTTTTGCTGAACTAAGCGCAAAAGTGGCAACCGCTGATCCACAGTCCGGTACCGTTAAAGCGATCAATCAGGGCAAGCATTTCATCGGTAAGAAGATAGTTGAAGAGGCTGCCGAGGTTTGGATGGCGGCAGAATACGAAGGCAAGGAACGCTGTGCTGAAGAAATCTCCCAACTTTTGTACCACCTGCAAGTGATGATGCTTGCCAATGGCATCACGCCCAAAGATGTCTATAAATATCTCTGAAGAAAACCGAAGCTTCTGAGAATGTTGGGGAATCCCTCCCCCTCTTTTTCACCTTGTAACTACTGATTGTAATTATGTTGAAAATAGCACTTCCTAATAAAGGCTCACTCTCGGAAGAATCATTAACGCTGGTGCGCGAGGCCGGATACAGGCTGCGTCGCGATAATAACGAACTCAGCATTATAGACGCCGAGAACAACATAGATTTCCTCTTTTTACGCCCACGCGATATAGCTGTCTACGTTGCTGATGGCGTAGTAGACCTAGGCGTTACCGGACGCGATTTGCTGCTTGATAGCACTGCATCGGCGCGCGAATTGATGGCTTTGGGTTTTGGTCGCTCACGCTTTTGCTATGCTGCGCCTGTTGCCAGCAAGCTGTCCGACCATAAGTTTGCCGGTCTGCGCATAGCGACTTCTTATCCTAATATTGTTGTTGCCGATCAGCATCAACGCAATTGCCAAGCTGAGATAGTCAAGCTTGATGGTGCTGTAGAGATTGCCGTAGAGTTGGGCGTGGCTGATCTTATTGCAGATGTGGTTGACAGTGGTGCAACTCTCAGACAAATGGGCTTGAAAATCATAGGCGAGCCAATCTTATATTCCGAGGCTATTCTCATAGGCAATGCCGGAATCGATCTTGAAGACCCGGCAATACATCGGTTTATGCGCCGCGTTGAGGGTATTATTGTGGCGCGCACTTACGTGATTGTCGAATACGATGTCCAAGACGAGCTTTTGGCGACATGTTGCGAAATCACGCCTGGTATAGAGGCGCCCACCGTGTCGCCCTTGAGCAAGGCCGGCTGGTGCGCAGTGAAAGCCATGGTCAAGCGCGCTGAACTCAATACAATTATCGACAAACTCGAGGCTGCCGGAGCTAACGGCATTATTGTCAGTGATATACGCACTTGCCGTATATGAAGAGCCTAAAAAAAGCAGTCAAAGCTGAGGTTTAGTCCTAATAGCTTTATTATCAGATAGTTGTAAGATTTATGCTGTTCACCCTGTTGGTGACAGGGTGTTTTCCGTGCTGCTATTGCTCGATTTCTTCTTGTTATGAAAGATTTGCTGGCAACTTTTCTTTAATCCCACATTTCTCACTTTTTTGAACGCATTTTTAGGTTAATTTTCCTTTTGATTTTTTATTGAAATTTATTGGCGCAAAATTGCTTTACATTTTACTCCCGGTGTGGTAAAGACCTCCCC
>JAAZKR010000146.1 GCA_012799725.1 Oligosphaeraceae bacterium
AAATAACACTCGCTTTTTTGAACCTGAGGTTCAGTTGTCTGAAACTAATGGGCACTGACAAATATGCTTTAGCCGCCTCGTATTTTTTCAGCTGATCGGCCCACATTGCCGATTTTTTCATGCCAAAGCTTTTCTTCCTATTTCATTTTTCGGTTTGCATCTGTTTGTTTCAACAATATCTTAATGCGTTCCATCTCTCATTCTACTCGGGGGCAATTTATGAATCTCAAAGTTGCGGTGATAGGTTTACGCATGGGGCATTCTTGGGCTGTGGCAGCAAATGATATGCCAAATACGAGTCTGAGTCTGGTTTACGACAAATACTACCATGAAAACAAGCTGATACCTCATGGCTTTTATACCGACAAAGGTATTCGTGTAGCTCAAAGTGAGGAGGAAATATACCAGTCCGATGCCGATATCGTAGTGGTAGCCTCTCCGGATCATTTTCATACTGAGCAATGCTGCCTGGCTTTACAGGCCGGCAAGCATGTAGCCTGCGAAAAGCCCTTGGCACCAAGCGTGGCTGAGTGCCGCAAAATCATTGACGCAGTGGAGAAGAGCGGGCGTTTCTTTATGACCGGCCAAGTCTGCCGTTATGCACCGGGCTTTAAACTGGCAAAGCATCTTATAGAAGCCGGACGTATCGGCGATATCTGCTACATAGAAAGTGAATATGCCCACGACTACAGCAAAGCCGGCGGCTATCTGGACTGGCGCAAGGATCCAAAAGTGAAGCGCCAAGGCTTCTTGGGCGGCGGCTGCCATGCCCTGGACCTTACGCGCTGGCTGGCCGGAGACCCAGAAGAAGTCTTCTGTTACATGAACCAAAAGCATCTGCCAAACTGGCCTACGCCGGACACCGGCGTGGCCGTGGCTAAATTTCCAAACCAGGCGATTGGGCGCATTTTCGTTTCCGTCGGCGTCAAACGTCCCTACACCATGCGCACCGTCATCAACGGTACTAAGGGCACGATTATCTGTGATAACACCAGCGACCATATTCAGATTTGCGAGTCAGATGTCTGTGAAGCCGCATCTGCCTTGAAATTTAGTCAAATACCGGTGAATATCGCCAACCACAATGTGCGTTCGGAACTAGAGGAATTTGTCTCCTATATCGCTCGCGGCGAACAATGCCCTACCGATGTCTATGAAGGTACAAAAACCGTGGCCTTCGCTGAAGCTGCCATCGCCTCAGCAAAAAGCGGCAAACCCGAAAAAATATGCTTTTGAGCTGCCTGAACACCCTGACCGCCCATAAATATCAACGGCATTCGAGACTAAATCATGCAAGCCGGATTCTTTACTACTGATATCACAGCGCCGGTAGGCACCATGCAAGCCGGCGACTATAACCCACATTTTATACAGGGTGTCGCCGGCCCCTTGAAAGTGCGCGCTGCGGTCTTCGAGCAGGATGGACAATTGTACGCTTTTGCCGGTGTAGACTGCTGCGCTATCGATAAAGCTACAATAACCGGAGCACTGGATTTTGTACGCCAACAGACCGGCATCGAGTTTGACGGCCACATAATCTCGGCCTCGCACACCCATTCCGGAGCAGCAGTCTCTTCCTTCTTTGACCTGGAATTGCTGCGAGACGCCAAACCGGCAATTGTCGAATTGTTGCGAGACTCCCCGGTTCCCGACCCTTGGCACAATGACTGGGTGCGCCGCCAGCTGGCCACCGCCTTAATCATGGCATATAAACGGCTAGAACCCTGCTTGCTTAATATGGGAAAGGGCAGCGAAGACGCATTGGTTTTTAATCGCCGCTTCTATCTGAAGGACGGCAGAGCCTACACACATCCAGGAAAAATGAATCCGGATATCGTAAAACCAGCTGGCCCAATTGACCCGGATGTAGGGGTGTTGGGTGCCTGGCGTGAGGACGGCAGCCTCATAGGCTGCCTGCTGAACTACTCCTGCCATGGCACTACCTATGGCGGACACTTGACTCACGCAGACTGGTACCACTACGCCGAAGAAACTTTGCAGAAACTTTTCGGTGCAGAGATCGGCACCGTGATTTTGAATGGCCCGTGCGGTGATATCACACAAGTCAACAACCTGTCTTTCAGCCAGGATTTCGGTCCGGAGCTCAGTTATAAGCTAGGCTTTCGCGTCGCATGTGAGGCAGCCAAGCAACTGGTAAGCGAGCCTAAGCATGCTTACCAAGTGCTGACCGGGCACAGTTGCAAGCTGGCTATCAAGCGCCGCCAACCCAGTCAAGCCTCATTGACAAAGGCTTGGAACACCTTAAAAACAGCCGCCAATCCTACTGCATCTGATGCGGTATTTGCGCGGGAACGCCTGCTTGCTGCCGAGCTTGCCAGGCTGGAGCCGCAGCGCCAGGTTACGCTAAGCGCAATACAAATAGGCGCGGCACTTTTTCTGGCCAATCCCGCAGAATATTTCTGTTCCTTGAGCCTTAAAATCAAAGCCGCCAGCAGTTTCAGCAACTGTATGGTAGTAGCGCTGGCCAATGACATCATAGGCTATGTACCAGATGCAGAAGCTTTTGACCCCGTCAAAGGTGGTGGCTATGAAACCGTACTTACTGCATATAGCAATCTGCAACCGGAAGCCGGCGATATGATCGCCGAAAAGCTCATCAGCATTGCAAGCCAATTCAAACCGGAGCAAATTCCTACCACACCAGATCTGGAACCGGGTCAGCTCTGGGACTACGGTCGGCGCGGCCCGGACTTGGAATAACACCATGATCCCAGCCTGCCCTAACATTCCTTGAAATATATCAATTGTCGGATTTTTGTTCTTTCCAAGCTTGGCAAACTTGGTCAAAGATTTGGTCTGCCTCAGGATCAACCGTCTGCCTGGCCGGATCAGCCTTAAACCAAGCCACCGACTCACGTATACCTTGACGGAAAGATATGCGGCAATCAAAATCCGGCACCAGCTTTTTCAGCTTAGCACAGTCAAAAATTCCGGCACAGGCCTTATCGCCAAAAAGCTTGCCGTTCATATCCGGGCGTATGCGGCAGATAAATTCGCTGGGTATGGTTAAAATCTCCGGTTCTTCAATATGTAAAGCCCAAGCGGTTTCGCGCATAATCTGATTCCAAGTCAGCACCATGTCAGATGTAATCTGATAAACTTGGCCTATGCTCCGGGTGTTGCCGCAAAGTCCTGCAAAGCCTACAGCAAAGTCTCTGACATGTGTCAGCGTCCAGAGTCCCTGTCCGTCATCATGCACGAAAATTGGTTTGCCCTGCTCCAGTCGTGCCGCCAGAGTATATCCCAAGCTGCTGACAACGTTAGGCAGCCAGCGTTCTGAGTAGGTATGCGAAGGGCGTACGATAGTGATCGGGAAACCATCGTCGGCGTACTTTGAGAACAGAAAATTTTCGGCGGCCTCTTTGTCTCTGCCATAGGCGGAAAAATTATTCCCTGTCGGGCTTTGCTCTGTAACCGGCAGCTTTTGATGCGGCTTGGCATAGACAACTGTAGTACTGATAAAGATATATTGTGCACAACGCCCCCGGCAGGCCTCGAAGGCGGTCTCGGCCTGTTGAGCATCAAAGCAAATAAAGTCGGCGATGACGTCAAAATGACGATCCTGCAAGGCTTTTTTCAATGCTCCGGGCTGATTGCGATCTGCGATAATCTGCTCAAATGGGGTCTCTATCTTGCTTTTTCCACGATTAAGAATGCTGATTTCATGTCCTTGGCTGGCAAGGTATTCTGCACAGGCCAAGGAAAGATTGCCAGTACCACCAATAAAAAGTATTTTCATTTTCCTCCTCGTCAGGCCAGAAAGCTGCAAGCAGATGCCGCACATACTTCCGGCAATTATGGTTTTTCGTTTTTCGGCAGCGGGGTTTTCTTCCCTTCTTTGGTCAACGAGACCAAGGTAACGACATTTTCGAAGACATGATATTCATCATACTCTTGCAGGTCTCTGGCGAAAACCTCAACTCTATAGCTCACCGATGTAGTGCCCAATTTTTCACGTTCCACCTGAAATCTGAGCATGGCGCCATTTTTCACGCTTTGGGTAAATGATATTTCATGCATGGCACGCGTAACAAAGCGTGCAGCAGGGAACTCCCGCACGGCGGCCAGGTAAGCAAATTCATCCACCCAGCGCAATAATACTCCGCCAAACAGGTAGTTATAGTGATTCAGATGTTCCGGGCGCACTATGGTATAAAAATTCATAGCCGAACTCTCTTCAGATATTTTTTCATTCAGCGGCCAGGTAGGCCTCTTCGGCCAAATAGGAACTGCGGATTAAAGGTCCGGCAACCGCCATACAAAAGCCATAATCTTTTTCAGCGATTTGTTTCCAGTTTGCAAACTCAGTGGGTGAAACATATCTTTGCACCGGTACTTGCTCCTGACTAGGTTGCAAATATTGCCCAAAGGTGACGATTTGCACTCCGCAGTTGCACAAATCAGTCAGAGTCTCGCGTACTTCCTGTTCGCTCTCGCCAAGTCCCAGCATAAGACCGGATTTTATTTTCGACAAAGCGCCCTCCTGCTGTGCCCGGCGCGCTGCGCTTGCCAGCATGTGCAAACTACGCTCATAGTCAGCCTGCGGGCGTATGTCAGCACTCAAACGACGTACAGTCTCCAGATTATGGCCGAAAACCTGAGGTTTTTCCTGCAGGACCAACTGCAAGGCTTGTTCATTGCCGGCATAATCTGAACAAAGCACTTCCACTTTGCAGCCAGGGCATCTTTGTCTGATAGCTCTGATACATGCACCCATAGCGGCAGCACCGCCATCAGGCAAGTCGTCTCGGGTAACACAGGTGATGACAACGTAGCGTAGCTTTAGGGCTTCGACTGCCTCAGCGATACGTTCCGGCTCCTCTGGATCCGGTGCTGCCGGCTTTCCATGCTTGACAGCGCAGAAGCGGCAATTTCGAGTGCAGTGTTCGCCAAGTATCATAAAGGTGGCGGTTTGACGCTTCCAACAATCGCAGATATTTGGACAGCGAGCGCTTTCACAGACGGTATGCAATCTGCTGTCACGCAGGAGCTTGCGCATAGCCATACGTTCCTTGCCACCGCTGAAGGCGACCTTGTACCATTCGGGATGCGGTAAACCGGAAGAGTTGGACTGTGTTTGATTAGACATGAGAATAACGATTTAACGCTGCCAGCAATAACGCAATAGACAGCGCAAGTGCTGGCGTACACCACAAAAAGCTAAAAAGTATAGCTTTTAAGTCAGCTATTCAACCAGGCATGCATTCGTTCAGCCAGGCTTAGGTTCAGCACTGTCGGCAATTCCCCCTCTGACTTCACATCCACCTGTTCGTGACTACGCCATTTTGCTGCACGCAAAAATTCCAAAACTTTGCGATCGGCCTCAACCATTTCTTTCCAGGGCAACTCATTATTAGCAAAGCGAGCGGCTTTCTGCCCTTCTTGCGGCACTGGCTCTTTGTTTTTCAGGCGGCAATACAAAAAGTGCAGTCGTACCGATTTATGCGCATAATGATGCAGTATGGTTAAAAACAAAGACGCTTGCTCAACATGCAGCCTGAGCTCTTCATACAACTCCCGGCTGATACATTCAGCTAGCGTCTCTTGTCGTTGCAATTTGCCACCCGGCAGCTCCCACTGACCTGCAAGGTCTTTATGTGGTGCCCGGGTAGCAAGCAGCAGGCCGGAGCCATCTAAAACAACTGCGGCACAGACCTCTATATGTGGCGTCATCTACGCTTGCCCAAGAGGAACTGGGCGCGACGATTTTTCTGATGATCGGCTTCGTTGCGGGCATCGGGCACCACCGGCCTGTCTTCGCCATAGCTGATGGTCTGCATACGATCGATAGCAACTCCAAGATTGCTAAGGTATTCACGTACAGATAAAGCACGGCGTTCTGACAAGGCGCGATTATATTCATCGCTGCCTCTTTCATCACAATGCCCTTCGATGATCAAAGCTTTTTCCGGAGCGGCAAGCAGCACTTGCGCCAATGCGTCGAGTTTATAGCGTTCGGAAGGAGAGACTTCTGAACGGTCATAGGCAAAGTAGACCACTTCGTTCCAAGGCTGCGAATCCAGCAGAAAACCATCTCCTCCGGCTGCTGCCGCCAGCGGCTGCCCCAAGTCGCCCCAGCCTTCACCGGAAAGCACGGCACCCGCACCGTTGGCATCACCAGCCTTAAACTCACCAAACAGCGGTTCAGAACCATCAACGATCTCAAAACCCTGCCCACCAAATTGATCAGTACCAGAACGCAGCGCCGAGGAACCTGCCGGCGACTCACGCAAACCGCTCAAATCTATCTTAGGCTTCTTGGTACAAGCAGTGAAAAATAGACTGACCAGCAAAACCGCAAGCAAAGGCTTAATTAACTTGCCAAGCATAATAATAATGTCTCCTTCAAATGATGAAACTAAAAAGACGTGAAAAAAACGTGAAATCCGTGTAATCAAGCTAGTATAATACCAATCTGAATTTTCTCAAGCAGAAAAAGTTTTTTCAGGGACATATTTCTGAAGCATTGGTTTAACGTGGCAATACACGGGTCCCATGGAGCCAACGCTCTTCTTTTAACGCTTTGTAGTCACATCGGCGACGCCACGCCGTAAAGTCGCTTGGCGTTCTTAGCGTTCTTGGCGGTTAAATGAAGAAGCATTAAACCACCAAGAACGCCGGCGACGCCAAGCAATTAAGTCAGCACTACAGAAGACTGGCACATTGCAATTTTTTGCCGAAATAAGCAAGGCTTCGAATTCCAGAAATTTTTCCTGCGACGCTTCGACAAAGTCAAAGTCAAAGTGTTACATTGATCGACAATTCGAAGTTTTTGAAGATTGAACCTTGTCCACTGCATCCATGCCCCATGGAACAACTGTATATAGTCTTCAGTCTTCGCCCGCTCCTTGCATCAGATTTTCCCTTTGGATGATATTTTCGAACCAGCCGGCAAAGCTGTTTTGACCGATTTCGTTAGGCAGATACCAATTATGCATCCATTTCAAGGCAGTCTGTCTGCCACCTATTTCAAAGAGTGCGCGCCCTTCCAGGCAACTTAGCTTGGCGGCTTGGCATTTTTGTCGCAATTGACGCAACACGCTCTCATAGAATTCCAGCGCTACTGCATCAAGATTATCGCTCTCACGCCAATCCGAATTGACAATAGAGTCTTTTTGTGGAAAGACCGGATTAGGCAGCCAACAGAGCAGACGACAGTAGGAAGGCAGTTTTTCAAACTGCTCTAACAAGCGATCAAAGTCGTCACTAAGTCTGTCCAGAGCCTCAACAAATTGAGCACGATCACGACGGGCGGGGGCTTGTGCATCGCTAAAGGCGCATGAAAAGATAAGCAAATGCGGCTCAAATGGCAGCACATCCCGCTCAAAACGTTGACAAGCTAGAGCAGTATTGGAGCCAGGCATACCGGTGTTAATTAGACTGAAGCTCCCAAACTCCGGCTCATAACGCTTTTGCAGACGTTTTCCGAGCATAGCTGGCCACCCCTTTTCAGCCTCAGCGTAACAATAGGTAAGTTCATCGCCAAAGCAGACCACACGCAGCTTGGCCGCTTCCAGTTCACGTATGGCAGCCATGTTCATATGTGGCGGCCAATCCCGAATGATAGCATTGTTTTGCCAAGGACCACGCTGAGGCACTTTTACACTGAAACGCTCCACAGGCTCGGACTTAGGCGGCTCTACCGGTGTCACCTGTTGCATTTTTATGCTGACACAATTGGCACAAAGCTGTGGCTTGTCAAAAACCCCCAAACTGTGCAGTAATTGCTCGTGGCTGCTCCATGAGAACACACTGGCACACTGACTGCAAGATATCTCGACACTTTCATGGCTCGCCAAGAACTCTAAGCAGGCCTTGCAGTTTTTTGCGGTCGGTTTTCTGCCAGCTAGTTGATCAAGCAGCTGTTCTTCAGGCTCGTAGGACCAAGTGCCGCTGCAACCCTGCTGTGAGCAGGGTTCTTGTAAAGTAGTGAGCGACTTCAACTTGTCCAAGCATTCCTTACACATCCTGGAAGGTGGCCTGCCATCCGGATTCTTCAGGCGGTATCCCAACTGCATTCCTCTGGTCCACAACCATTTATTATTACAATGCCGATTTTTACAGTTTAGTTCTATATCCTTGCTGTTATTAAAGAAGTCAAAACATTGGGCACACATCCGGCTGGGCTTTTTGGCAGTCTCACCTTCTTTACAACTAAGCTGCTGCTCCAGTTGCTCATAAGCATTATATATCCAAGTACCGGGACAGCCGCTGATCTTACAGGGCTCGACACTATTGCTTAGGCTGCTGAATTTCCGAAAACAGGATTCACACATACGAACAGGCGGGGCTTCCAGTTTCTTACCCGCGAGCAAATGCTCCAACTGCTGGTATCTGTTCCACACAAAGTTATTTTTGCAAGACTTGATGCGACAGGGTAATTCTTGGTCTTGCAAGGTTTGCAAGGTCTGGAAACATTCTTCGCATAGTCGTTTCGGCGGCTTATCCAGGCCGCTTTGCAATTGCATTCTGCTGCTCCACAACCAAGTGTTTTTACAGCCCCGCATACGACATTTTTGTTCTAGGTCTACACCCTCTTTGACCTCTTGTCTACAGGCATCACACAACCCTTTAGGCGGAGTGTCATAATTATCATAAGCCAAGGCCTCAAGCTGTTGGAAGCGAT
>JAAZKR010000147.1 GCA_012799725.1 Oligosphaeraceae bacterium
CTGCTTTTTTAGGTTAAATGAAGAGTGTTGGCTCCATGGGTGACATGTATTACTACGTTAAACCAACGCTGCAGAAAACTGAGGCATTACCAAATAAAACAGAAAAACGTCACTTGAAAAAGTAAACGCACCTTTGCAGAATTAAATGCACAAAAAGCGTGCGTTTAACTTTTCCAGTTACATAAAACAGAAAAATCAGGCATGCAACTTGATTTCATAAAAAGAAGGTATATTGTCTACTGTAGAACTGCAATTGCGAAAAGTCGCAAGTAGGCAGTTGCAAAAAGCACAAATAAAAGGAGAAAACGATGAAAAAGGTTCTGTTTGCTACTGTTGCCGCTGTCCTGCTCGCCGCCTTGACTGGCTGTGGCTCCCTGCGCACCCCTGCCGGCGCCAACAAAGATAAGGTTTGGTATCAAACTTTCTTCGGCATATCCATCGAGAGCGCTGTCTATGGTGATGGCATCATCGTCAACCAGTAACTTATGAGCAAAGCAAGGTTCCTCATACTGCTTAATTAAGTTGGGAAACCGGGCAACTCTTTGAGGAAGTAGCACTTGCCACTTCCTCTTTTTTCTTTTGAGCCAAGGGTATATCCGCTATCAATGATGAGCGCCCGAACAGCCCCTGTGACCAAAGTATTCCTCCCGGTAAGACCGAAGCGCTCAAGACTTTTGTCATTGCATGACTTTCTGTATTTTCCATGGAATAAATGGGTTCTTGCATCGCCCTTGCCCCCCAAGTTCTTCAGCAAATTTTTCCTGTTGACAAATAATGCAACCGAACAAAACCGAGGTATGAAAAAATATGAATATGCCCGCTCATCCAAGAACAGTTGTTGAAAGATACGCAGCCGGATTTGATATTGGCGGCACAAAATGTGCCGTCATTTTAGGGCGGATAAGCGGTTCGCAAAAACCGGAAATTATTGAGAAAGTCCGTTTCTCAACCGGTGAATACGCTTTGCCATCGGATTGCATCGAACGTTTGACAAGTACATTGCAGATAATACGCTCCAAGCACCCGGATTGTGTTCCGGCAACGTTAGGCATCAGCTGCGGCGGCCCCTTGGACCCGGTACGAGGCATTATTCAGTCGCCACCAAATTTGCCCGGCTGGGACAATATCCCCATTACTGAAATCGTCTCTAGAAAAACCGGCCTTGCCGTACGCTTGCAAAATGACGCCAACGCCTGTGCTTTAGCTGAGTGGAAGTTCGGAGCGGGAAAAGGAACACAAAATATGATTTTTCTGACTTTTGGCACCGGACTGGGCGCCGGAATTATTGCTAATGGCCAAATCTTAAATGGAGCATCCGGGATGGCTGGTGAATGTGGACATATACGGCTGGCGCCAACAGGGCCTATAGGCTACCATAAAGCCGGCTCTTTTGAAGGCTTCTGTTCTGGAGGCGGCCTAGCACAGCAAATCCGCGATGCCGCCGAAAAAGCCATTGATGCCGGAAAACCTTTTGCCTGGTGTCCCAAACGAAGCTGCTTGGCATTCATGAATGCCCGGATTGCAGCGGAGGCGGCCAATACAGGAGACCCGGATGCAATAGCCATGTACGCCGAGTGCGGAAAACGCCTTGGCGAAGGGCTTGCCGTACTGATCGACATTCTGAATCCGGAGCGGATCGTAATCGGCAGTATCTTTGCTCGCAACGAAAATCTGCTGCGCCCGGCAATGACCGAGGTTCTGCAAAAAGAAGCCCTGCCGGGAGCACTCAATGCCTGTGAAATTGTTCCGGCAATGCTCGGAGAAGAAATAGGAGATATTGCCGCATTGGCAGCAGGATTTGACGACTAAAGTTTCCGTTTGGAATAAAGTTACAACATACAGTGACAACAAACTTATAAACCTAAAAAAACAGTTGACTTTTCCTCTTGACCGATAATCAGAGCTTCTTCCGATGCGGACTGAAGCCAAAAGGCGACCATGACTGCCCTCACCCCACCTATCCCAGAGGGAGAGGGTAGCATTTCCAGCCTGAGCCTGACAGACGGTTGTGATGGAGTAATTTCCTCCAACCCCGTAACGCCATCAGGCCAAATACGGCCAGAGGCCAAAAGGCGACTGGGTCCTGACAAGGGCTGCACCATGCGTAACCTGTTATGAAAAAGTCAAGTGGTGTTGTGAACTAAAAGGTCTGATTCCTGAAGTTTTCTTCTAAAGTATGTCGTCCAGTTTTGAACTTTTCCAGGACTTA
>JAAZKR010000148.1 GCA_012799725.1 Oligosphaeraceae bacterium
ACGCAAAGGACGCAAAGGACGCAAAGAAAAGGGGATAAAAGAAGCTTGGCGACCTTGGCGGTGAAATTAAAAATCGAAAATGGCCTTTTGGGAAAAACGGTTTTGTTAAGCGTGAAATTGAACCAATCATGCCGTTTTTTACCGCTTATGGGATGACTGTGACTCGATTTTGTATTTTCTGCCTTGTAGAACTGCCTTATGGCCGGTGTTATGCAGCATCAATTTCTGCGTGGGTCAAGGTGCTGCTCCAGTTGGCTGCATGCACTCCGAAACGAGTTGTTAAACTGTGGTTTTTAGCTGCCGGCAAGCATTTTAACCTTGTTTAATCCTTATTACACATTATATTATAGTGTCGCGTTTTTTTATATTTCATGCACTTGTATACGCTTTCCCATCTGCTTAGGAAGCGTGCCCTGTAAGGAGGTCAGCATGGCAGTCGCCCGCGGTTGCGAGATACCGGAACTTTTTCCTCGTCCCAAGCAAATTATTTTAGATGGAGGGATTAGTGAATTAGGGCTGGACGTACGCCTTGCTACCAGCAACGTACTCCCTTTACAACGTAAAGCGGTACGTTCGGTGCTTACTGCCGCCGGCGTCAGAGTGGTAGCCAACAAGAAGAAATATCTGATTAATGCTGTAGTAGAAAGCCCGGCAGTTTTTGATCTCAGCGCGGTACCCCAAGATTGCCACCAGGATTATTATGAGCTATCGGTCAAGGGCAGCGAAGTGCATATTCGCTCTCCCTACCAGGAAGGCATGGTCTGGGCGGCTCAAACCGCTGCAGGTCTTTTCGGCATGCTCCAACAGGGTCTGCCGGTACCCAATCTAACCATACATGATTGGCCGCTTTTGCCGATACGGGGCATCTTCGTTGAAAATAAATGGGGGCCGGATCGCATGACCAGCACCGACTGGTTCCAGGCCATAGATGCGATTTCCTCAGTAAAAATGAACACCTTGGGCATAGGCCTATATGGTTGCTGGGGAAGTTGCCGTTTTGAAGGTGCGGAGCGTCCCAGTGAATTCCTCATGCTGCCTTCGCCTTTTCTGTCGGAAGATGATGACGAGCCCCAACTTGACGAATTTCATCATGAGCACAGGCTGCGCTGGTATGACGCCGCAAATGACATGTGGCATGACGAAACCTATCTGCCATATTTGACTCAGCACGACTTCTTTCCGGAAATCATCAGCTATGGCAAAGAGCGCGGCGTTAACATAGTCCCCTTCTTGAACAGCTTGGGACATAATACATTGCTGCCCCGGATCAAGCCGGAAATATCCGCCATAAATAAAGAAGGCAAACCCGCCGGTGTTGGATATTGCCTGAGTTCGGAAAAAACTCGTGAATTCATTAGCTCTTACTACGGCAAGCTTATTAAAAAATATTTTCCGGATGGTCTGGATCACTTTCATGTGGAGCTTGACGAGGTCTACGATGACCACCCGCATCCGGATCAGCCTCAGAAGAAGGAATCACCTTGGTGCCAATGCAAAGACTGCCGCAGCCGGGAACGCAAGGAGCTGTTTACTGATTATCTGGTCTGGTTAAGCAAGTTCTTGCTTAGTGTGGGTGTCAAGAAAATAGTGCTTTGGAATGACCAGCTCACCCGTCATGATGACATCCTGGACGCCGCCTTTGTTAAACGCCTTGAAGCGGAAGGTCTCAAGGATAAGATGATTCTGCATTGGTGGTGGTATGACAACGAAAAACTCGATGATGGCGTGCATCCGCGTTTAGGGTTAAAATTGGGTCTGGAGGCCTGGGTGGCACCCATGACCTGCTACTATAACTGGAGCACCTATGACTACCGCCGCCCGAATATCGAGATGATGCTCAAGATGGCTGAGCTTGAGGGCGCTCGTGGTGCCGTGTCTTATGCAGTACATGACCCGTCTCACTTGGACCATGAGGCTTTACTCGGCGCATACGCCTGGGAGTCCATCGCCGCCGCCGGCAGTCCGAACAAAGTACAGGAACGCTGGGCTACGCAGCATTTTGGCAGCAATGCGGATTTATATATGGAAAGCGTGGACGCTTTGCGAGACAGCAGCCAAAATCCGGCTTTCAGGCTTTGCCTGCAATATCAGTACAGTTATGTAAAGGACAACTTGGAACACTGGCCACGGCGTTATCCCGAAGAAGCATTGCTGGCTTTAGCTAAATTACCAGATGTCAAGCATAAACTGCAAGATGCTGCCGACTTGGCCGGTCGTGCCGTTGCAGGCTTTAACACCCTGCTGGAAAACAAAGACCAATACGATTTCCAGCATAAAAACTGCCTTATGAGCCTATTGGCTGATTCTATGCGAGCACAAGGCTTGGCCGAATGCTTCAGCTTCCTGCTGGAGCTGCGTCAGCAACTAGAGCAGAAACCGGCTGAGCAGAAAGAAGTCGAAGCTTGTGCTAAACAGAGCGCCAGCTTGCAAGAAAAACTGCAAGTATTTGCCGCCAACAAGCCAAGCTGGGTGCTGCCGGCAGCATTGCAGCCATTAAGCATGCTGCTGTTGTTTACGCAAGGCCTGGAAAAAGACTTGCAGAAAGCAAGCAAAGCAAAAAATAACAAAGATATATGCTGGTTTATCCAAGATGACTGGCAAGTACCGGCAAACTAAGGCATTGTTCAAAAATTAAAGCAACAATACCGGTATTATTTTGAGTTGTCTTACCCTGTTCTGCAGTTGCAAATGTGCATATCCCCTTCAGAATTAGGGAAAAAGACAGCCAAAAGGAACCGGAAATATGCGAAGTTCTGCAATAAATGATTGTAGTTCCCGACTAAATTATATGTTGCTAAGGATTCAAATGCATTTTGCCAAATATTGCTGCTTATCATAGGATGCCATGCAGTAATGAATTTCAAGGCTTGTGGTCGAACTTAATGGCCATTTTTATATGATTTTCATAGCCGCCCCCAGGCAATAAAAAACGAGACATTTAGTCCTGAAAGAACGCAAAGATAACCGCAAAGATAACCGCAAAGATAACCGCAAAGAACGCAAAGAACGCAAAGAACGCAAAGATAACCGCAAAGAACGCAAAGATAACCGCAAAGAAAAGGGGATGAAAAAGAAGCTTGGCGGCCTTGGCGGTGAAATTAAAAATCGAAAATGGCCTTTTGGTAAAAACGGTTTTATTAAGCGTGAAATTGAACCAATTATGCCGTTTTTTATCGCTTATGGGATGACTGTGAAAAGTTTCCTTAAACTGCAGTGAACATTGGATCAAAGGGCCTTTGTTCAATCATGCGCACTTAATATACACATACCCCAGCTGTTCACAAATTTATTTAAGGGCAACTTTGTTGTTGCTCAGTTGCCATTTCCTTTCATTGACTCAGGTTGTAAATCGATCTGTGACAGGTATATTAGTGTCAACACGGTTCATTTCCGGCGTGTCACAATGGATATTCAAAATGGGGTCTATGTACCGGTAAATAGATTGGGTCCTGTCAAAAAAAACATGAAAAACTGATGCTGCCCTAGCTTGATCCTGACACTAGACGAATATTTTATCTATCTAACGGAAACAGCAATGTTTCTCTGGATAAGCGTTCGGAGAAACATGTGAGCAAATTGATTTTTGACAGAACCCGGTCGTACGAAAGGGACGAAAAATGAAAAAAGCATCTTTGTTTACTTTAATTGAGTTGCTGGTAGTTATCGCCATAATTGCCATTTTGGCGTCCATGCTGCTGCCGGCTTTAGGCAAAGCACGCGAAAAAGCGCGTGCCGTCTCCTGCACTAACAAGATCAAAAACATTGGTATATCCTTCCTCATGTACGGCACTGACTACGATGACTACCTTCCTCAGGTGGATGGCTACCCTGGTTCTACCGCTAGCGGTCAATGGGCCGCCTGGTTCTTCCAGGTACATCCATATCTGATACGAAATATAGAAGCGGGAGTCGGTGGTCCGACACTTGATGTCTGCAAAACCTTCGCAAATACAAAAATCCTTTTGTGCCCTGCACGTACCAAGGGATACACTAAACATGGTATCGCCAATATTGTCAATTACGCAGAATTTGTCTGGGCCGGTCATCGGCACCACAATCGCTTTATCAAAACGACAGCCATCAAAAAAATTGCCGGTCAGATAATGCTTACAGATTCTCCCATGCCGGGTCACGAATGCCTGGCGGCATTTCCTGGCGGCGGCGATGATTCAAGTTATTATTATATGAATCTATCAAATCCTAGCAATTTAAAAGCCACCGCTTTGTCCATCCTTCCATCATGCCATGGCGGAAGATACAATGGCGTTTTTGGCGATGGACATGTCGAGGCACGGACACGTGCACAGACGTCAACAGCAGACTTCGCCTTCGCCAATTAAGCTTCCGCACATGCCCTGGGTTCCACTTCACTCCGCCGGGGATTACTTATTGTGCCGTATCCAAGGCTGAAGCTGAAATGATTTTTACGATTTACGAGTAAGCGGCCCAATTTTCGATAAATCCATGTTCAAGCAACTTTTTTTTGACGACCAGCGCTTGTTTGCCCGTGAGAATGCCCGCCGCATCTACGGCGCCCCCGAATATGTGGGGCATTATCGTGATTCATTGCTGAATATCTCATACTGCTGGGCCTATGCGATAAAAGGGCCGGACGGAAAAACTCACTTGCTGTTCCAGGGTCTTTACCGTGGCCAGGTCGCTGAAGGAATGTCCTACGGCGCTGCTGTCAGCGACGATGGCATCCATTTTCAACCACGAAACACAGCTTCGGGATCTGGCATACAGAATCCTGATTTTCCATACCAGCTATTTCCGACAGACGCAAAAGGAAGCGAGATTGCGGCGGTTCTGGAAGATCCGAAAGCGCCCCCGAGTGAACGCTACAAAATGCTTTTTACGGATAATTCACGCAGAGATAAAGATTTGCACATTATCGACACGGTGTTGTTTTCCGCCGACCTTATCTCCTGGAAAGAAAAGTGCGGCTGTTATTGGAACCCGATTGGAACAGAGCCGCTTTTGGGTGCTTTCTACAATCCGGTGAACGACAAGTTTACCATTCTCACCCGTCCCGATTTGACCCATCGGCGCGTAGCTATTACCGAAACTCCCGATTGGCAGTATTACTCGCCTATGGAAATCTGCCTGCAAAACGATTCGTTAGATAAGCCGCTGGCAGAAATTTACGGTATGCCTGCCATTGAATATGATGGCTGGTTCATTGGGTTCCCACATATTTATGCTGATTTTCCACAAATCCTAAATACGAAATGCGATGGTGGAACCATGCATGTCCAGTTGGCATATTCCCTGAATGGCCGGCACTGGCAACGCGCGCTGCGCACGCCGTTTATCGATGCCGGACATCCGGCTATTGTCGAAAATATGGGACTGCCCGGAAAAATGACGTTCCTCACCTCTGCGCTCCGCCAGGATGATGGCTCGATACTGCTTTATGTCATTACAAACATGAAAGAACATGGCACTCCAAACGCAGAATTACAGGAAAACGATACATGCATCAATATCTTACGACTGCGCGAAGATGGCTTTATTGGATTGCAAACAGAAGATAAAAATATTCCGGCTCGAGTTGCAACCCGGGAAATCGTCTGGCACGGAGGCGAGGTTACGTTCAACCTTGTCGTCTCTAAAGCAACATGCGCCGTATATGAGCGCACCTTCTACGAAGTTGTTCCGATTCCCGGCTTCTCCCACGAAGACTGCACACCAGCATCCGGCGACAGAGTACGCTGGATTCCTCAGTGGAAAGGTGGCAATCTTGAGCAATTTGCAGGGCGTATCCTCGTTTTTGAACTGCGCTTCGAAAATGGCACTCTATATTCTGTTTCTGGCAATGGTACGCCTGTCATGAGTATGGAAGGAGCACGATATATCAAGTTCGGGGAATTGCCCGCAAGCAAAGGCTTCTGAACAACTAGACAGCCGGTTGCCCGTGCCCTCCCGTCTTTGGAATATGACTGTGGAAGAAAATAACAGTCATCCCGTAGGCAGCAAAAAATGGCATATTTAACCCAGTTTCACGCTTGGCTAAACCTCTTTTTGATTTTTAATTTTTCAATGCTCAGTGGCAAAGCGTGTTAGTTGCTCGTGCCTCTTGAATTTTGAACCTAAAAAAGCAGTTGACTTTTCCGCTTGGCCGCCAATCAGAGCTTCTTCCGATGCGGACTTAAGCCAAAAGGCGACTATGACTACCCTCACCCCCAGCCCCTCTCCCAGAGGGGAAGGGCAGCATTTCCAGCCTGAACCCGACAGACGGGCTGTGATGGAGCCATTTCCTCCAACCCCGAACGCCCATCAGGCCAAATACGGCCAGAGGCCAAAAGTCGCCTGGGCCCTGACAAGGGCTGCACCATGCGTAACCTGTTATGAAAAAGTCAAGTGGTGTTGTGAACTAAAAGGTCTGATTCCTGAAGTTTTCTTCTAAAGTATGTCGTCCAGTTTTGAACTTTTCCAGGAC
>JAAZKR010000021.1 GCA_012799725.1 Oligosphaeraceae bacterium
GGGCTCAGTCGCCTTTCGGCTTCAGTCCGCATCGGAAGAAGGTTCTGATTGCCGGGCAAGGGGGAAAAGTCAACTGCTTTTTTAGGTTAAATGAAGAGTGTCGGCTCCATAGGTGCCATGTATTACTGCGTCAAACCAACGCTGCAGAAAACTGAAGCATTACAGGAGACTTGCCTGTCCCGCGATGAAGACCAAGCCCCCTACATTTGACAACTCTGACTTGCGTGTTGATCTGAAACCTTGTTCCGTTCGGGCCATGTTGGTTTGGCGACGGTGCAAACGGCCGCGTTCCAGTTTCGCACGTCGTTCCGTCATGCGGCGCATGGGATCGCCTCGGAAGTACTCGGCGGGTTCCTATAGCGCAGTCCGGCGTGCAGCCTATTTTCGTTGTAGTCTTTCTACTCGGGCGGCAATGACATCCTGGGCGGCCAGGGACGACCGAAAACTATGAAGATCTTCAGACGTAAAAGCAGACCCGCGCCCCAGCCGAGCACGTTGATAAACAGATGGAACATTGATATTCCCCCAAATTCTTCAGAGCCTGATTGCGGTTAAGTGAGTTGGTCGGCTGCTCAGAATCTTGCAACAGAAGTAAATATTTAGCAAAGCGTACATGAATCCTTATTTTGAAAAAGATTCCAAACTCAATCAAATAAAGCGGTTCAGGTGCAAGGAAAAGTTAATGTGGATTTGGTGTTTTGCAATTACTATGAGAAGATTTCCCTAACAAAACACTGCATGTTACACGTGAAGCTTTATTAGAATAACGTTCTCGATTCACGCCGCCTCGGGTATTCTTTCTCTTTTGCTTAGAGGGTGTCCAAAAAGTGGCGAGTGGCGGAAGGAGGGGGCAGGTTTAAAAAGTGGCACAACCGTCCCGGTCGTGAAATGCCGGAGGCAAGTGGCATCTGTGTCCCGTCCACCATGCCACTGCGTCCCGCCCCCTTTTCCCGCTTCCGCCTCGCACGCGCGGCAAGGGTGGTTCACCCCCTGGTTGGGTGGAGCCTGGAGATGTCCGAACCACGGCGAAAACATAGTGCCGAAAAAACGGAATTTCATGAAGGATCATAAGAAGTCATGCAGAAACATAGGAAATCACACAAAATCATACAATTCCTAATCTTGGAAATCAGCGTCCATCTGCGTAATCTGCGGATAGAATGTACTCGGAACCCTTTTTGGACACGGTCTACTTAGGGCTGTTTTTCTTCTTGAGCTTGTTTCTGTTTTTCGATTGCCTCGAAGCGTGCCACGTCGCTGGCTGAGAGATGTCCGATGACGCGTCCGTCGTCACTATGGTCAACCTCTTTTTCCTCCAAGGTCTTGAACATCTTTATCAGGTCCAGCGTGCCGCCAATGGAGAACCAGACGGTGGTTATACAGGCTACGATCAGCGGGATGAAGATGCTCTTGATGTAGAAGTAATGTCCCCACCAGCTTTCCGGCCAGGGCTGGAAGAAGTTCCAGATGACTACCATCAAGAAGCAGATGACAAAGCCGTAACCGAAGCTCCAGAGGAATACCGACCAGGCCAGTATCTTGTCGCCGCGAGTGTAGTTTTCATCGTAGCCAAGTACATTGGTGAGCAGGAAATTCTTCAGGCTGAAGGGCTCCTTGCGCGTTTTTGTTTGCAGCCCGTCAATGCTGTATTTGCCGCGATGCAGCAGACGATCCATATTGAAGGGCTCTTTGCAGGTCAGATACGAGACGATGACATACAGGAGCAAAGTGGTGACATGCGCGATGAAAAGCATCTCGACCGAGTTGATCGGGAACTTGTCGGGGGTCATTGACCAGACCACGTAGGGATTGAAAGGGCCTGAGACGGTGCGTAAAAAGCTGTCCAGAGCCGGCACCCAGCCAAGACTGTCCAGGAAAGGATAGACATGGCCAACCCAGGTCTTCTGCAAAATAATGCCGCTGCACGCGATCACTGCGCCAACAATCAGGGAGCAGTAGGCACCGGCGGTGGTGCCGCGTTTCCAATACAGTCCCATGGTGATGATTACTCCCGCCCCCGACCAGATGGCGCCGGTAATCGCAAAGAACATCAGGATAAAGTCGATCTGCGCAAAATAATAGCTGAAAAGCAGTGCAAAAAGACAGACGCCGGTGATGGACCAGCGCAGGGCGCGTATCTGCTCGTGCGGCGTGAAGGGCTTTTTGCGCA
>JAAZKR010000149.1 GCA_012799725.1 Oligosphaeraceae bacterium
ATGTTACTATCACTCGACTTCTTGTTTTTTAGGAAAGATTTTTACTTTATCCGCAGATTTACTCAGATTAGCGCAGATTTTTCAGGGCGCAGTTTTCTTGTCTTAGGAGCGCATTTTCAAGTGAGCCCTAAAAAATCTGCGGCATCTGTATAATCTGTGTAGTCTGTGGATTGAGTCTTTCAACTGGGTTGCGGACGATCAGTCCACGCCAAGTTATTTGCATTCCCGCAATTTCCCCCACAGCGAGAATGGGACAGCAACTCGTCGGAGCTGTGGGGAAGAAATTGCGGAATGCAAATTGGAAAGGGGGTCTCGGGCTGGAAAGTGCCACTGTATTTTCACAAGTCAAACTTCAACAATATAAATTTTTGCCACACTTAAATTATTGGTCAATAGTCAGATGAAGAAAAAATAACGCTCGTTCTTTTGAACCTGAGATTCAGTTGTCTGAATTTGCACCTAAAACTCAACTGCTTTTTTAGGATAAAACGCCAACGCCCTGTGCGAGCACTCGCACAGGGCGTTGATTTTTAATATCCCATGAATGTGTGGAATCTGACGATGATCCTTTCGGCTGCCGTATGGCTCTGATCCTTCTCCGTCTTGAAAGGCTTTTCATGCCATGCAGCCAGATCGAAAGCTTTCATTGTTATTTTTATCTATTTTTGAAAAGCGAAGCAATAGACCTTTGCGTCCTTTAAATGGACACGAAGCTGATAGTCGCTTTCGGGGAGATTGTCAAAGAGTGCATGGTTCACCTTGTCGCCGCTGAAGAGCGCTGTTCCGAGCGTGCGACCGTTCTGGAGGAGTTCAACGGTGATGCGACCGTATTCGCCGGAAGTCTCGCCATTAAGGACGAGGCGCCCGGCGCCATGGACTGGAACGGTGGTGAAATCTCCGTCTACACTTTCTGCATAGAAGAGGCCATCTTCGCGTATTTCCATAACGCCGACATTGATGCACGTATTGCGGATGTATGCGGCAATTTCATCCCACCCATTAAACTGCTTGAAAAGCGGCCAAGTCTCGACCTGCCGACCGGAAAAGAAGTTCTTCAGGAACTGTGGCGTAATGGAGGAAAAATCCTCGCGACCCCAGATGACTTCGGCGAAAATATGGTATGGTGTGCCGTTCCATCCCATCATCACAAAAGTTTTTCCATCGACGGTGATGGAGTATGGACTTGCGCTGACGTATCCGGCCAGCCATGTTCCCTTGGGTGTGTTGTCAACAAAGAGGGGCTGGCCCGGAAATGTCTTCCAGTGCAGATTGTCACGTGACACGGAAAGTTCCAGACCGATGCGCTGTTCACGCGCCATGTATTTCATGACCATTGCCGCGCGCAAACCATCGCCGCCGCGCATACGCCATAACATGGCGCCATAGTGCTGTGTCCCCGGAGGGAAGTCATGGGTTGGGCGTGCCATGGTTTTCCTTGTGAAATGGATGCCATCCTGTGTAGCGAAGATGGTCAGAAGGCGGCTGCTGTTGAAGCCGTTGTCGTAGGGAACATTGTAGGGCGGATAGCGCTTGACGATGTGCCCGCGTGCGTAAAAGAGCGTCTTGCCATCATCAGAAAGCCACTGTCCCGCAAAGTTGTCATTGCTGTCCTTTGGGTCTTCAAAATCACCGCCGGAGAGTCCATCATTGAGCAGCGGCTCTTTCCCCATGATAAGGGAGAGCCCTGGTTCCTTGTGCCACAGCACCCAAGTGGAGCGCCGCGGCGGCGTAATGCCTTCCCAGTCGGGAACATCACCACCACCGGAAGTACCTGCCACCATCCAAGGGATATACTTGATTTCCATCTGCCGCACATTGGGTGTGCCATCAATTTCGGGATCGTAGAGACGGGTCCGGATCTTGCCGTCGGGTCTTGGCTTGGGATAGTTGTCCGCAGAGATGACATTTTCGCTGAGGACATTCTGCGTACGCCCCTTGAGCGCTGACACCTCCACTTGTTCTGGGGCGCTCCATTCCTCCAGATTATCCAGCGGAGCGGAAGTATGGTAGAACTTCTCCGAATCGGTGCGGAAGAAATTGTCCATGGTATGGTAGATGACATGGAGCCGGCCATCTTCCGCATACAAGGCGCATCCCGACTGAAAGAAGCTCTTCAAGTCGGTCATCTGAATGCGTCGAGTCACATTATGTGGTTTGGCCACGGCTGCCCGGAGGGCGATGTTCCTGCTCTGCTGGAAATAATACTCGTCCGGGAAGAACAGCTTCTTGTTTCGCATGTCGGGAACGGCAGTGCACTTTGGCTCTTTCCAGGTTTGAAAGCGGAGCAGGCGTTTCAAGCCGCCGTGGTCGCCGTCTCGCTGGCGCACTTCTGCAACATACTCGCCATCTACAAGTTCCGCCAGCGGGAAGTTGATGACATTCTCGCCCGGACGCAGCACGGCTTCCTGCGGTGGCTGGACCTGCTGGCCGCTTGTTCGCTCGAAGAGCGTGGCTGTCACGGCGATAGGTTCCCCGGTGGAATTGAAGAGATGCAGATCGCCGCAGCTTTCTTCGCTGTACATGGGGAGGTAGAACTCGCCACTGACTTTCTCCTGGAAGATGTTGTCCGCTTCGTGGCTGTTTATCCTGGCGATCTCATAAAGTGCAATGGCACCCATCGACTCCACACCGCTGATACGCACCCTGCTGACACGCTCAGGCTCAAAGTCACAGTGCAGGACGTTGTTAGCGTCGGGCAATGCGTTCTGAACCAATGTCTGCCATTGCCCCATGGCATTGGAGCCCTCCACGGCAATCATGGAACCTCGCACTCTTTCCGCATGGATGGTGGAGATTTCGGAAAGCTTGGCCAATTCCATCATCACAACGCCATCCTCTTGAATAACCGGCGTGATGCCTGCGGCAACATTGGAGCGGCCTTTCACGGCAGAGTATGGCTCGTATGCCATTGCAATGTCATCCACAATACCTTTTGTGCCAGCCGGCCAGATATTGCCAACCGATATGCAAACAGGCACGCCTTTCGCGGTGATTGGCCAGGGCCGTCCCTCCCTGCGCGTCCCGTCAGGCAAGACGATACATGGCGTACAGATTTTCTGAATCACATCGAAGTCGGCCTCAAGCCGGAACCATCCAATGGGGACCTTTAATTCGGTCTTGCCCCAGCCATTGTCCTCAGTCCAGATGCACAGGTCGTTTCCTGCATCCAGGTTGAAACCACTAATTCTCTCTTGTGCCTCGTTGAGAAGAAGGAAGTAGCTTTTGTCATCGACTTCAAGATAGAATGAGACGCCGAGGGTATAGTTGTGCCCTTTCGGGAACGGCGCAACTCCACGGAACTGCGCTGATTGGTGCCCATCGACGCGAGTAACCAGCAGCGAGATCCCCGAATGGCCGCCCGGCGAGGATACGCGCTGCATTTCCGCAACTTCAAGGCCGACCCAGGCACCAGTGGCATTCGACTGGCCCTTTCCATGCCCATCAAGCAACGGCGACTCGAAATCCTGCCTGAACCAGGTGATGTTCGCCGCAGACAGTGAAAATGCAACGAGGAATAATATGACTGTGATGAAGAGATTGCGCATGTTTTTCTCCATAAAATATACAAAACACTCAAACATACGGGCAGAGGCAATTTCTCACATGTTTTGATGCGTGATTATTACTAGACTCCGTGATGTTTACTGATAAAACCATCTAACAAAAATTAGTTACACAGCCATCCCATAGACTATGATGTAATGTACAGGGTTGCCGGGTAGACCGATGATTCAAAAGTCAAAAAAACGAATTATCTGCAACATCGTCCTGATTTTGCCATTCTTTCCCCTTTGCTTGGCGGTGGAATTAAAAGAACTAACCGCAAAGAACGCAAAGGACACAAAGATAACCGCAAAGAACGCAAAGGACACAAAGATAACCGCAAAGAACGCAAAGGACACAAAGATAACCGCAAAGAACGCAAAGGACACAAAGATAACCGCAAAGAACGCAAAGGACGCAAAGATAACCGCAAAGGAAGCAAAGGAAGCAAAGGACGCAAAGGAAGCAAAGAACACGAAGAAC
>JAAZKR010000150.1 GCA_012799725.1 Oligosphaeraceae bacterium
GCGGCTGTCACAGAACCTCGATGGCCGATATCATTCAAAGCAGTATGCGATATTGAACCAATATGCGACAATATGCCGGAAAATCCTGATGAATTCGCTGGTGTCCTGCACTATCACGCGGATTGCAGCGTCTCACCGCAGCCAGGCAGCAAATATTGGCTGCGTGTCCCCAGCGACTGCCGGGCCACAGTCTTGCTGAACGATATAGAACTTTCTCCCTGCTTTGCTTCCCCACATCGCGTCGAGATTACTTCGTATTTGAAAAACAGTGAAAATAAAATCCGCCTCGAAGTCGCAACGACCTTGCTCCGCCTGAGAAAAGATACCATCTTTGAAAAGGACTGGTCTCCTGTATCTGTGTTGCTGTCAGGAAAACTGACTATCGAAATAGAAGAGTGAGATGTTGATTTTAGGGACAAAAAAGTCGGTCACAGAAGGCTGATGGCTTTAAGTTGTAGGCACCAGCCCATGCCAAGAGCCTATGTGACCAGTTACTGACTCCGGCGTTTTAATAAACCAGGTCTGTTTTACGTCGGGCTGCGAAACGGGGTCGGTCTGGCGTGTCGGCGATTTGTAGCCATTTTTCTATGCTTTGACGGAAAAAATGTAATGGCTGGCGCATCATGGCAATGCCTTTCTGACCGATTAATTCCGGTGCTATATCGAAGATCAGCAGGGTATAATCCTTTTCCAGCGCCAAACCATAGCGGGCGGCGCAAAGCACGGTGGGTACTGCCAACTCGTAGCTCATTACAAAAATCGACCGTGGGAAATTAGGTTCTGCAAATAATTTCCGCCCGATATTTTCAAAACAATCTGCCAGGTTGGTATAATCCTGTTTGAAAATTGCTTTTGGGGAAAGTATGGCACCGAGTTCAAGACAGACTTCATAAAAGGCAATGATGCGTTCATTCAGATAAGGGGACCGGCTGCCGGGCAGCTTGGAAAGAAAGGCCAGTTCCGGCCCTGATTCCTGCAAGAGCCAAGTCAGTCCCTCCTCGAGACTTTCTCTTACTTCGGTGCAAATATAGTCAAAATCCTCATAACTGCGATTGATCAGAAGTTGCGGAAATCCTTTCTGCCGCAGATAACGCATCAGTAAAACCTGGTTTTCGGAAGGCAGCAGCCAGATGATTGCCTGCCCTGGCTGGAAGTAATCACTGGCATTTCCCAAGGCAAAATTATTACTGATCCATCGCACTGGCAAGTCCCCTGTATCAAGCGAAAAAAGCATCTCGGAAAAAGGAAACATCGGCGAATTTTCGCGGTTCTCCCCAATAATCACCAGTGACTTGATTTCACTGCCATAAGGCCCCGGACGAACAAACGCACCGCTGCCTTTACGGGAACTGATATGACCGGAACGAGCCAGGTTTTTCAGAGCTCTCACGACCGTCGTCCGGGAACAGGTGCAACGATCCATCAGCTGCTGCTGCGAGGGAATACGCTGACGCGGAACCAGGGTGCCGTCTGTAATGCGTTCTAACAAATACCGTTCTACTGCCGTCGTCTTTTGCAACATGAGTAATCTCCTGTGGTTAGATGATACAATAATACATCTATAATAAAGAAACAAGTCGAAAATAAATAAGTGCATAAAAAACTTAATAGAGATTTTTTAGCAGAAAACATAATTTATGGCATAATACAAAAAGACAGGTTTTTTGTCGCTTTCCTGCTCCAAGTCTTGCAAGAACCCAATGCTGATGGTATACTTATTCGAGGGAGGTTTTGGAAACCATTATTTCGGAGGTTCCACAATACTCTTTGACTCAACAATTAATGTTTTTTTGACAACGAAAAAACATGGTGTTTTTGGTGTTTACAAGCCATTTTTAACCACAGAACACTTAGGGTAAGCGATGCCCATGGCCTAATTTTTTCCGCGGGGGGACACGGGAAATGCGGAAAATCTATAAGATGTTGTAGTTCTGACGGATAAGTCAGACAGGTCAGGTTAGTCGGAGACTGAGCTTTGACAAGGGCTATGCTATGCATAATCTCGGGTGATTGAACCTGGAGGGTGAGGGGGTCCGAGGTGGTGCCATCACCAAAATCAACGCCTGTGGGTAGCCACAACATGATGATTTTCAAGCGGGTCTGTCAGGTTGCTTTTTCCACCGGTTGCGTATCTTGTGTTTCCAGCGAAAAAGATGTTCATTCCGAGGAGAAGCGTATTCCTCAAAAGCAGTACCTTGCAAGGGCACTGTTCACAGGCAACTAGGCACGAATTGCCTCAAGCTGAGTCACCCAAAACCTTATTTTTTCGACCTCGATACCGCAGGGTTTCGCACATTGCCAAAAAACAAGAAGTTAAGCAGTAGTAGAAGCATCCGAATATTCGGATTGATGAAGGAGTATAGGATGTCTTTTTTTCTGAATGACCTTCAGTATTTGATAAGTAAGATTGCAGTTGCCGGGATTTTCTGTCTGTTATTTTACGTTCATGCTCAGGAATTATCCTTGTCGCCCGGTGCTGTCAGTCTGGATGGCATTCTGCAATTTCGGAAACAAGATGCGTATGCGGAGGTTCTCGGCAGTCGGAATTTCGGTAAGGATAGACGTGGCATTACCGTTTCTGCCGCCGTCAAAATGCGCCAACGGTCTCCCATCACAGGCAGTGGTTTTGATGAAGACAAGCAAATTATTTATCAACATGATATCATCATAGCTAAAGGCAGGGATTTTGTATTTGGACGGCGTAGCGATGCCTGGGTTGATCAGCTTTATTGCAATTTTCATGATGGCAATCAATGGGCTGTTCCTTTGAAAAAAGGAGTGAAAACCCCGCCTTACGGGCAATGGGCTATCTGGTCCATGACAATGGAACCAAGGGAGGTCATTGCCGAAGGCAGAAGGAATACCCTGATAACCTTGTATCTCAACGGAGAACAGCAATTGCGCATGGAAGTCGAGGGATTGCCCTTGTGCAGCGAGGCACCCATCCGTTGGGGCAACGGAACCGGTATCCAGGATGAGACGTGGGGATTAAATGGAGAAATCACAGAACTGCAACTTTTCGAACGTGTTCTGGATGATGATGAAATTATGGCCCTGGCGCAAAAATCCAAGCTGGTGAAGATTAGCGCTCCGGATATTGTGGTCTTGTCGGAGCCTTTCCTGGAAGCTCTTGCCGGTCTGGAGCAGCAGGCGGCTTCTCCGCTTGGACGCTGGGCAGGAAAGACATTGCGCAGAGCTGCCGCAAATGGGTACGATCAGGAAAAAATTCTTGCCGTGATTCCCAGGCTGATTCCGGCTTTACAGCAGACAGATGCCGGGGAAGTAGTGCGGCTTTGGAATTTGGCCTGCCCTTTCCTGCAAATGTTTTCCAATCAACAGCTGACTGCTTTGATAGCAATCGGAAACGGGCAGGGAACGGTTCCTCTGTTAGGTGCCTTTGAACATCAAAGTCAACGGGAAGTCTTTGGACAAAAAACCATATTCTGGGAATTGGATGCGCTTTTTGCCGCTGAAAAAAGAAAACTGACTTCAGCCGCTTCATGGACTTGTTCTCCGGACAAAGGCGCAGTTGCCGGACATTGGACAATCACTTGGGAGCTCCCGGAAAAACTGAGAGCTGTCAGCAGGCTCAAAATCGCTGCTGCACGCATTGAAATGGACTTGGAATTTTACAATCCTTCCCCAGATATCCGCCTTGAGAATGTGTCTTTTCCGCTGGTACGTCTTGGCCATAAACAACAGGGAACCGATTACTTGGTGCATCCCGCTCAATCCGGTGTTTTGTACCGCCATCCAGTCAGTACGGAAACTCCACGTCCGGCATGGTATCCGTCCGGTTTTCTTAACATGCAGTTTGGCGCCTATTACGATGATCTTTCCGGGGTCTATGTTTCCCCGGAGGATGTACATGCCGGCATCAAGGAATACATTGTGCGCGCCCGCAGTGGTGATCTGGAGTTTTGCTGGAATCAGGCCGTTCCGTATGATATACAAGGAAATGGAGGCAATGCCTTGCAGGCACCCTGTTCTGCCGCTGTAGAATTGTTTTCCGGCAATTGGTATGACGCCGCTCTGTGCTATAAGCGCTTTGCCAGAAGCCGCTCATCCTGGTGTGCCCCGGGGAAATTGCCCACACCGACGTGGTTTGAGGAAATTACCCTCTGGTTCTCACATTGGACTTTCACCCAGGAAGATATACATAAGATGCCTGGAATCATGAGGAAACTGCGGGAATATTTTGCCATGCCGTTTGCGGTGCATTGGTACCGCTGGTACGACCCGATGAAAGGCGGTTTCCCGCATTTCATGCCTAAAGAAGGGATAGCGGAAGCATTGCAGCTTATTCGTCAGGCAGGAGTTCGCAGCAAAGCCTATATCGATACCAGGCTCTGGTCAGAATTGGATGGCCCTGGCCGGGAGAGCGATATGGAATTTTCATTGATTGGCCGCCCTTGCGCAGTCATCAATGCTGATGGCAGTTTAAATTATGAACGATATAGCAAGAAATGCCGCGAAGTGGTCATGTGTCCTGCCGCCGCAGCTTGGCAGCAAAAAATGTTTGACGTGACTGAACGCACGGCCGCTCTCGGCTTTGATATGATTTATCACGATCAGGTCAGCGCATCACGACCGTTTCTTTGCTATTCCAAAGAACATGGCCATGCCCTGAATTCACCTGCGGTATGGGGTGCCGGCTATGATGCAATGTTCCAGAAGATTCATAGCCTGAGCGAACGGTATCCGGAACTCTGCCATAATACGGAGGACGCCGCTGATGCTCACATGAGACTGTTCAATGGATTCATGCCATGGCGCTGGACGAACGACGGGCAAATCCCTCTGTTCGTGGCAGTCTATGGCGGATATACGCAATTTTCCGGGCGTGAATATGATCATACGACCAAGGGAGACCCGGGGTCTTTCTTTGTCAAGGCAGCAGGTCAATTGGTTAATGCTGAGCAGATAGGCTGGTTTACAGTCGGGCAAATGATGAGTTCCCCGGAAAGGATTGTCTTTGCCAAGCAATTGGCGCATCTGCGCAAAATGCTTTTGCCTTTTTTCAACCAGGGCGATATGCTTAAACCCCTGGATTTTGTTCGTGCGCCGGAAATGCAGACCCTGCTCTGGGGAGTATCTGGCAACAAGCCTCGCCCGGTGACACTACCTGAAATTCTGCATAGCATCTGGCAAAGCGGTGGTTCCGGAAGCAAAGTGGTGGTCTGGGTCAATACCGCTGCGAAGACCGCTACTGCGCAAGTACAGTGGAAAGAGGATGGTTCGACTTGGTACCGTTGCCGGATGGATGGCACTGCCGTCAAGCTGCAAGAACCGTCTCCCGAATTGCAGTTGCCCGCGTATGCTTTCGAGCTGTGGTGCAATGCTCCTTCAGATACCGCCAGGTCAATGGCGCAGGAACTCGAGCGCTTAGCCGGCTTTTCTGCCGAGGAGCTGTTGCAGGAGTTCAATATTCTTTCCTGTTCGCGCTACGGCAAGAGCATACTGCATTTTGACGAGGAGGCGGTGTCCGGGGCATATCGCGGCAATGGATGTATTGTGCTGGCCGGAAATGCTGAAAAAACAATTCATCATAAAATCAAAACGTATCTGGAAAAAAACACCCGGTATCGGCTTCGTATGGCTGTACGCAAAGAGCCGTCAAGCAAAGGTTATCTGTCGGTAGCCAACTATTCACCGGAAGGCACACTGAAAGTCTATGCTGTGGGAGGCAATGATGTTCCCGCAGACAACCAATGGCATGAAATAGAAATGGGCTTCAGCACCGATCCAAATCTAAACAATTGTGGACTCTATCTGTACAACGTAAAATCAGAGGGAAAAATCTTTCTCGATGAGGTTTCTCTGGAAAAGCTTGCTGAAACTCCAAATGGAGACTCCGCAAGCCGAAAGGAAGGAAATGAACCATGAAATTGCAAAGCACCCTTTTATTGATCTTTGCTTTGACCTGCAATGCTTTCGCTGCAAAAATGACTCTCGAGGCGGGTGATTACCGTCTGGTTTTTTCAGAACATCCGGAGCGTTGGAGCATTGTACAGGTTTTTTACCAAGGTCATGAAATCGGTACCCCTACCGGATATTATGGCAATGTCCTCGCACCTCAAAATGGGAAATATATAGGAGCGGGACATACTGAGGGCGGCACAGAAACCGTATTAACTTGCGAATTGCAGATCGATGGGCATTCAAAGGATGTCGGCGAATATCAGTACCAGGGGGAGCAGCTGAGCTTTCATAAAATTTCCATGCTTGACAATATGAAGATGTCTGCCAGGTATATACTGACTGCAGAAGAGTTGAAGGTCGTCAAGTCTTTTGAAACCGTAGCCGAGCAGCCGGTGCACTTGCTCTATCTGTTCCAATTCTGCTGGAATGTCAACAGCAGCGATTATCTGTTCCGCAGAATGAATGGAAGCCTGGGCAAGGGGAAATTCAGCAATGATACCAAAATGCGCGTTTATGGTGAGCCTCATGCGTATTTTTTCTCCCAGTTCTTCCCGGAATTCAAAGTCGGTGTACTGAATTATTTGCCGGAGTTCGGAAAATTTACGGGTAAAAACTTGCTCTGGGATCAATTGCGATACCATAAATACTATTTCTGGCTGGATTTGCCGGAGTTGCTCCCGGCAAATTATCGTTCTCCGGAAATAACGATGATTGTACGGGGCTTTCCTGCGGAATCGGAGCAGGCCTGGGAAACGGCAGCACTGCAACAGGCAGATGAACTGCTGATACGGTATCCCTTTGCTCCGACGCCGCAGCGCTTAAAGCCTCTGCCGGAAGACCAAGTGATTCTGCCTCCGGCAAATAAATTCCAGTGCCGGAAATTTAATCTCCCACTGGATGCAGATACCCAATACGGGATTTCTTTTGAGATATGCAAGACACCCGGCATCAGCAGCAAGTTGACTGATCATTGTCTGCTGGTTGGATATTATAACGCAGAACGGGTTTTCAAGACACTTGCCACATTTGCTGCCAATGTCAAGGCCGACCAAGAGTATCATTTTGTCCAAGGTGCTTTTAAAACTCCGGCAAGCAGAGAACCTTTCTGTTTGTATATCTATAACAGCCATTCCGCTGGCACCGTTTCCATTCGTAACCTTGAAATCAACAAAGTGCAAAACAATCCTTGAGGAGGATATGATGAAAAACTGGGAAACAAACTGCATGCGGCAAACGGATCGCGCATATAGTTCCGTATTCTATTGCCAAAACGGGGGAATCTCCACAATTACTAAGAATTTTACTTTAATAGAACTGCTCGTGGTAATTGCCATCATTGCGATACTGGCTTCCATGTTGCTGCCGGCTTTGTCCGTAGCAAAAGACAAGGCCAACTCGATCCGCTGCATGAGCAACAACAAGCAAATTGGCATGGCAAACAGCATGTATTCCAGTGATAACAATGATTTTGCCTGTGGATATTACTTAGATTTGAACAAGCGTCAGGATGAGCGCTGGGTATCTCGGCTGCTTGCCTATACACAATCTGCTATGCCCTTTGTCTGTCCCTCGGCTCCGCAGAGTTCACACAGCCGCTCATCTTATCTTCAGAAATCTACCAATTGGCATGATGTTAAAAATGGCCTGTCGCGCTGTATGGGGATCGGTGTCAATGGTTATGGGCATGGTGGCAGCCAGTATACTATCAGCGATATCTACAGGGCTTTCCTGTATTCAACACATCTGATGGGTGGCTTGAAAAATCCCTCTGCCCTGATTTATGCAGGAGATACGACCGGCATCGATTTCGAGATTGATTATACCCCGGAACTGGCCAGCAATAATCAAGTTCTCTACCTTTTCTTCGTGCCCGCTCTGTACCCCAGCCAGGGAATGAGTCTGAGACCTTATCATAACCGGAACACTTCCCTGAATCTGCTGATGATCGATGGGCATGTTGAAAATTTCCGCAAACCGGAAGTCGCTGCCTGGTTGACTGATACGACTACAAGGCATCGCCATTTTATGGCGCTGCATTAACATCCTTTTGTGATTCCTACTCCCTGTGATATGCACGGTGAAGCAGGTGAAATTCAGAGTTATAGTATGGGTCTGACATTCTGCGGATCAAGAAATTTCCGATTGGTACAACACCAGTTTTTCTGTTTTTTCACATTATTA
>JAAZKR010000151.1 GCA_012799725.1 Oligosphaeraceae bacterium
TAACCGCAAAGGACGCGAAGATAACCGCAAAGGACGCAAAGGACGCGAAGATAACCGCAAAGGACGCAAAGGGCGCAAAGGACGCAAAGGGGTTACCCTCAAGATAGCAAAAACAAGAAAAATAAGGGCTCAAACTTAAGATTCACGAGCAACTAACACGCTTTTGCTATTGCGCAGTGAAAAATTAAAAAACGAAAATGGCCTTTTTGGAAAAACGGTTTTGTTAAGCGTGAAATTGAACCAATTATGCCGTTTTTTACCGCTTATGGGATGACTGTGTAATTGCATCATGCCTACGGCGCTATCTGATGAAATTTGTTGCTATCCAGTCTTCTTGGATCGGCAATGGCACTTTGTTTTTGGCTGCGTCTATACATTTTAACAGCCATGCCATATTTCTTGCCAGTGTGCGCATGGTCTGCATACCTTCTAAATCACGCTGCACCTCTTCCGGTGTGTTGCCATGCACCGAATTCCAGTATTGCGAAGAGACTACCGGCATGCTTGAAATGGTGAAATATTTGTTGAGCCGGTCAAAGGCGGCGCTGGCGCCGCCTCTGCGACAGCTGACGATTGCGGCTGCCGGTTTAAGGGCATAGCTCTTACTCTTGCGAAAGAACATGCGGTCCAGAAAGGCACAAAGCGAGCCATTAGGAGCAGCATAATGCACAGGAGAGCCCACGATCATAGCATCGGCTTTGTGCAACAGCTCTATGGCTTGGTTGACCAAGTCGTCAGAAAAGACGCAGTAGCCGGATTTGGCACAGCCGCCACAAGCGGTGCATGGTTGAATCGGGCCGTTGCCTATATGCAGTTCCTGGCTAGCTATGCCTTCGCGTTCCAGTTCTTTAGCAATTTCACGCAGAGCAGTGTGGGTGCAGCCATATTGATGCGGACTGCCGTTGATGAGTAATACTTGCATGTGTTTCTCCCAAATGGTTGGTGTTGCTTAAATGGAAAGGGCTTGTCGCCGTTCCAGCGCTTTTTGGCGCAGCGGTGGCAGGATTTCAGCGGGCACTTTTAGTTTGCCGCAGCCAACGCCTAGCTTCAAAGTGGGGAATTGACGCCCGTGAAAGTCACTGCCGCCAGAGACCAACAGGCCAAGCTCGGCAGCGATTTTCAATGCAGCTTTGGTTTGCGACGGTTTGTGCATGGAGTAATAAGCCTCAATGCCGTCCAAACCGGCTTCCTTTAGTTGCATGGCTATTTTTTTGCAGTTGCGCGTATTCAGGCCACTGTTAGAAAACGGGTGTGCCCAGATTGCCAAGCCGCCAGCGGCCTGTATGCCTTCTATGCATTGCTGCGGCGCAGGTGCCTGTCGTGGCACATAAGCTGGACAGCCTCGGCCTATGAGCTGCTCAAAGGCCTCTTTGCGGCTTTGACAATGCCCCCTGGCTACCAACGCTTCGGCTATGTGTGGACGTCCCAGTACCTTGCCTGGGCAAAAGCTCTTGACAAACTCAAGGCTGAGAGGCTTGCCCACCTCAGCCAGGCGCTCAAGTATCTGCACGTTGCGTTGGTTGCGCCATTGTACAATTTGAGTCAGCATCTCTTGCAATTGCCGGCATTGTCGATCAATGAAAAGACCTACGATGTGACAGCGCAGTTGGTCTGGAACTTTACAGGCCAGTTCAATGCCTAGAATGGCCTCGAAATTCTCTTTTTTTGCGGTCAGCTCAAATTCTGGCAGCCCATTGGTGTTATCATGGTCAGTCAGAGCCAGTGCTTTTAAGCCGCTCTGTTTGGCCATGAGAATGAGTTCCGTCGGCGTGCAGCTGCCATCAGAAGCGGTACTGTGGCAATGTAAGTCTATCATATCTTTCCAAATAGGATTTTGCGGTTATAGTACGGGTGGAGCCTTGTTTTGCCACGCCGGGGGCTGCCAAGATTCATGTTTGCCGCCTCCGGCTCTAAGTTAGTACGAATTGCCGGAAAATCAATCTGGGTTGCCCGGCAGTATTCGTGTTTGAAGTAAGGAATAACGCTGTCTGTTTGGCGAAAAGCGCTTTGTTTTGATTTAGCTAAAGGCAGGATTCTGAAAAGGAGCAAGATTATGCGATTAAAAGTCTTAAAGGGCGATGAACCGGGCAAAATCATACCTTTGACAGAAATGATCTTCACCATAGGCCGTGATCCGGGCAACAAGCTTGTCATCAACGAGAGTGGAGTGTCTCGCCACCATTGCAGCATTAGGTCGCAGGACGGCCGTTGGCAGATTGAAGATTGTAATAGTGTTAATGGGGTTCTGCTGAATGATGAGCGCATCACCGATAAAAAAGTTTTGCGTCCGGGCGACCGCATTACAGTTTTCAATCACGAATTTCTTTTTATTGAAGATGAGGGCAAAGAGGCGTCTTCCGATGCCAAGGCGTTGGCTGGAAATGAGCGTGGCTTGCCAAGATTTGCCATTCCCTGGGGCAAGTTGCTTATTCTAGTCATTATTCTTTCCATGGTGGTATGGTTAGCCATCAAGGTTTTTGCACCTGCAAACGAACCAGGCAGCCAAGCAGCTACGATACAGGTCAGTGAACCTGCCGAGCCCGATGCACTTGAACCCGGGTTGGAGCCGGTGCCTGCCTTGGTTACGCAAAGTGAAGAAGCGCCCGCTTATGATCGCCAGGAAAGTACGGACATGACTGCCAGAGATAGAGAAGCATGGAGCATGCCATTGACAAGTGATGGAGATGGACTGCTCTTGCTGGAGAGCGAACCGCAGGGCGCCGAGGTCTATGTGGATGGTGTCAAACAAGCCGGCAGAACTCCGCTTATACTGCGTCAACTGGCGCAGGGTAGGCACACAGTAGAATTGCGCAAGGAAGGCTATGAAAACAGCGAACGAATTGTGCAGATACCTGATCGATTGGCAAGTCGTCCAATAATATTGCAACAGAAGCCGGGAACCTTGCTGCTGCGGAGCAACCCAAGCGGGGCACATGTCTGGCATGAAAGGCAACTGCTCGGGGTCACTCCACTATTGATAGACAGCCTGACACCGGGTGCCTACAAGCTCACCGTACGCGGCCCAGGTTGTGAAATCAAAAAAGTTGATGTGCATATCAACAATATCCGGGGTGAGCAAATGGAGTTAAATTTACAAAGTAGTCTGGGCAATCTGGAAATCGTCACACAGCCGGCAAATTGCGAAGTCTATTTACAGGATGCATTTATGGGCCGCACTTTGCCGCAGTCCGGCAAAGGTGAATCACAAGTGTTACGCTTGCAGAATGTCATCGCCGGCGAGCAGAACCTGCGAGTCAGGCATAGCTCCGGCATAAGCTCGCGAGGCAGGGTGGCGATACCCAGGAGCGATACCCTGCAACGGAAGATCACCCTGCGCATCCCTACGCACAAAGTAGAGTTGCACAATAACGAGGTCTTCATCGGCACACTGCTCGAACAAAACGTGGCGGGCGATGTAGTGCTCGAGGATAAGAGCGGCAAGGCAGAACGCTTTCTGAAGCCACAGATCATGAGAATACAGGAGCTTAGTGATAAGGAAATTCAAACGCTGGTTGAGGAGAAACGCAGCAACGACAACGACCTACTAAGCATCAGCGAACTGGAGCGAACTATGCAAAGTGTGAGTTTAGATGATTTCAACCGGAATCATGCCGGCAAAACCTATAGTATGCATGGACGGCCGGGTATGATTATGAGCGATGCCCGCGGCACAAGTACGGTCATCTTCTCAACTAAGGTCAGAGCCCAGTTTCCGGGTCTAAGCAAAGACGAGATCAATGAGATGAATGCAGCCAGCACAAGCGGAGTAACTTTTAAAGGAACCGTGCAAGGCGTAGATGCAGAAGGTGTGCTGACCTTGAAAAACTGCCGTCTCGTGGATGAGTTCTAAGGACTTTAATGGCTCTGGAGTTCGGCTTTTAGCCTGACGTGATTTAGTGTTCAAGTGTTCAAAAATATATAAGGAGTGTTTCAATGCCTGATCTTTATATTTACAGTCGCGGTGATTTGCTTTATGTGAAGAGCGCTATCGAAGCGGGAAATCTTATTGTGCGCGACTTGGCCGGTGTTGAACAGGATGCGCCGATATTACGGAGGAGTGTTCTGGACAATGGCAGCTATTTGACGATTGTGGCGGCCAACGCCTTGCAGCGCTGGTCTCCGAATCATCCTCAGCTTTACGAGTTGTTTTTTAACGCGGATGCTGCTCTGCGTTTTGGGCACTGCGAGTACAGCAATTTTGGCAATCAAGCTGTGCTGCTTAACGGCAAAGCGCTTTATTTGCGCGGTTACATACGCGGTATTGTGGCTCATGACCATCCGAATATGACCGGTAAAAGCCTAAAGGAGGCCTGCATCAAGAATATCAGCCAGGCTAAGAAGTACGGCTTTAACCTAGTGCGTTTCCACAGCACCGTGCCTACCCCCGAATTTGTTGAGGCTGCTGACGAGCTGGGCATGCTGGTGCACGCTGAGATCGGCTTTTCATACGAGTATGACGAGGCCGGGAACAAGAAGAATCTATCCATGGATAATGCCAATTGGGAGGCGGTCATTCGGCGTTATCGCAACAATCCTTCACTGGCCGTATTCTGCATAGGCAATGAAATGCACAATTCCGGTCATCATCCGGAAGTCAAGCATCTTTATGATCTAGGCAAGAGATTGGCACCCGGCAAGTTGATTATGGATAATTCCGGCTGGGGCGAATATGATCGCAACAGTGCCGATCTATTTTCGCAGCACATCGCCTACTTTTTTCCATTCAAAAAGCATGCAGGCATGTTCAAAAGCGACCAATGCTGGCGCTTCAATGGCTCGGCTTATGATGTCAAGCTTGAGGAAAGCCGGCACATAACCGGTGCAGATGTCAATGTGCGACGTCAATGTACGCCGTTACGCCCCGTACTGGCACATGAGGCGGTGCATTACATTGACATCCCCGACTATGAGGCCTTACGAGCTAAATTCGATGCTTTTATGGCAGCTCAAAGCGAAGAATATCTGCGCGAAAATGAAATTGAAGAACCCCGCTATATGCGCGAATTGCCTAAGCTTATCAAGCGTAAAAAGCTGGAGGATATCTTCCAGGATTACATAGGTGCCTCGCGCAAATTCAAAGAGATATGTACGAAAACCTATCTGGAACGCCTGAGACTTTCAAATATCTGTGGCTTCGAAATGTTGCAATTTTCTGATTGCCTGAAATATGAAAATAAAAATGGCATAGTTGACTTTTTTGATGATGACAAGGGGATTTGCCCAGTTTGGATGCGGCAATTTAACGCTGACAGTGTGTTATTGGCTGAGTTCCCGAAAGAAAACTTTTACGATGACGAGAAAATATCGATAGTTGTCTCACTGTCGCATTTTGGTGAGCCCGAAAATCCGTCCGGAGTGCTGGAGCTGCATTTGCACGAAGCCGGTCAAAGCCGCTTGCTCTATAGCGGTGAAAAATTTATCTTGGTGCCGGGATTACAGAAGTTGGTTGAATTGAATGTGAGCCTGCCTGCTTGTCAACGCCCGCAAAGATATGAATTGGTTGCGACCTTCAAGGGCAAGCATGTGGATCTGAAGAATTCTTGGAATTTTTGGCGCTATCCACAGCCGCGTTTGCAGCGTCGTCCACAATTGCAGCTTATACATTCCGGTTTCGCCTCTTTTGTGGCTTCGCTGCCGGCAGGTCTGACCGAGCCCGGAGAACTACTGCTTACCGATCAGCTTACCGACCAGACCTTGGAGCTTTTGGCACAGGGCAGGGACTTGTTGCTGCTCTATCATCGCGACGATCCTTGGAACCAATACTACCTGCCCGGTGCGCTGGAGCGTTTCAAACCCTGTATCTGGGACCGGGGCAGTAACTTGGGCAGCATCCTGCACCCAGCTTGGCTGCAAGAGGCCCTGGCTAGCGAAAAATACGGCGACCTGAATCTATACGCCCTTATGGAGGAAGGTTATAAAATCAATCTGGATGACTTTCCAGTACGTCCGGACGAATATTTCAGCGGCGTAGATAAACCGGTGCGCGACCGTATGAAGGGCTTGCAGCATGGCGTGAAAGACTTTATTGATGAAGATACACTGCGGCGCTTCTCGCATCTTTTTGCGCTCAAGGTAGGTTCTGGCAGCTTGACTGTGTGCACCTTTAACAAGAATTCTTGGCAGGATCCGGCTGCTGCAAGTCTTTTTGTAAACTTGCTTAACCGTTTGCCGGAAAAAGATATTCACGCAGAAATCAGCTTGGCGGAATTACACGAGTATCTACAGGCGCAAACCGCCCGGGGGCACAGACGTGAAGATGTGATGAACCGTTTCTGGGAGATCGACAATAAGCCGGTAGAGGACACCCTGTTCTGGGAAGAATGCGAGATCGATTTGACCAAGTTGGGGTAAGACAGGTTGTTACGAATAGAAAGTTGTACCAAGTCATAGAAGGAGGCCATGCGTCATAACTCCATTATCGCCGCGCTTCGCGATCCATCTTTGCTCGCATCGGCCTGCGCCAGTTCGGTGGATACGGTTTTTCTGCTTTCCGGCGGAATTAACGATCTGCCTGAGCATTGTCGCCGGCTGCGGCAGGCCGGCAAACAAGTTTTTCTGCATGTTGACTTGCTTGCCGGATTAAAACCAGACAGCTGTGGCATCGCCTTTTTACGACAGCACTGTCAGCCCAGTGGTGTGATCAGCACCAAGGTGCAGTGTTTGAAGCTAGCAAAGGAGGCGGGAATGCAAACCATACTGCGCTGCTTCATCATTGATTCTTCGGCATTGCATACCGGGGCGCAGTTGCTGAGTCAATGCAAGCCGGATTACGTGGAGGTGCTGCCCGGCGTGTCGAGCAAGATCATTAGACTAGCAGTACAACATTACCGCATACCGGTCATTGCCGGCGGATTAATAGCTGAGGCACAGGATATAGATGCCGCAATTGCGGCCGGAGCGGCGGCGGTTTCCACTAGTCAAGCAACTTTGTGGGGCTAAGACAGAAAGGTAATTTATGCGCATTGAAGATATAGACCGAAACTTTGTCACGGCCAGCTTGGGGGATATTAAACTGCATTATATCGAGGTGGGCACCGCGCCTTTGCAGCCTTATGGATTGGCTTGGTACGAGCAGGAAAAACAGTTTTGCCGCCTGCCACAGGCCGCCTTGCCTTCGTGTAATGCTGGTGTGCAGGAACTGGCCTGGCATACTGCCGGGGCACAACTGCGCTTCAAGAGCGATTGTCTGAATCTGGCTTTGCAGGTGGAGCTGCGCGGTCCCAGCAATATGGCGCATATGCCTGCGAGCGGGCAGTCGGGTTTTGACTTGTATTTGGGCAGTGGCAGAAACAAGCGCTATGTGAAAACTGCCATACCGCCTCATGCTGCCGATAGGTATGAGGCTCTGATTTTCAGTCAAGAGCGAGCTGAAATGCAAGAGTTTACGCTGAACTTTCCACTCTATAACGGCGTAAATAAGCTTAGGCTGGGGTTTTCACCGGGAGCACAGCTGGCCGCTGCCGAACCGTATACCGTAAGCAAGCCGGTTTTATTTTATGGCTCATCCATTACCCAGGGTGGATGCGCCTCGCGCCCGGGCAACGCTTATCCGCAACTTTTGGCACAGAAACTTGATTTTGAATGTCTTAATTTGGGTTTCAGTGGCAGTGCCAAGGGGGAAACGCTCATGGCAGAGCTCATTGCAGGGATTTCACTTAGCGCTTTTGTGCTGGATTATGATCATAATGCTCCCACGCCGGAACACTTGCAGCAGACGCATTACCCTTTCTATAGCCTGATTCGGACTCGCCAGCCGGAACTGCCCATTATCATGGTGAGCATGCCGGATGTAGACCTGAAGCCGGAAGCTGCTGAGCTGCGCCGCAATATTATTGAACAAAGCTACAAAAAGGCGCTTGTCGAAGGCGATAAAAATGTCTATATGATAGACGGATTCAAGCTCTTTGGCGACACTTATAGGGATGCTTGTACGGTAGACAGCGTGCATCCAAACGATTTAGGTTTTCAGCGTATGGCTGAATGCCTGCGCCCTTGTCTGGCGCGGATATTGCGTCTGAAGTCATGAGTTGTTATCCTTTAGCCTGGGAGCAATGATGCCGTGTTGTCATCTTGCCATAGACGCCAGTGTTTATCGTCAGCCGGCCTCCGGTGTTCAGCAGGCGGTGCTTCATGCTGTGCAGGCCGAGTTGGAGGCCGGCAAAGACCATTTTGAAACTTTGTTATTCGGTTCTTTGCCAGGAGTTGAACAATGTCGGCAGCTTGCTTTGCCGGCTTGGGCGCAAAGCGTGGCAGGGCGTATTTTCTGGCAGCAATTCCATCTGCCCGGCCTCTTGCAAAAATCTGGCGTGGAGCTTTTGCATGCACAGGCCTACACTATGCCGTTGCGCTGCAAAATCCCGGTGCTGTTGAATGTACATGATATCATTGCGCTGGAGTATCCGCAGTACTGTTCCTGGCAGAATGTCTGCCATATGCGTGCATTGCTGCCGGGCAGCCTGCGCAGTGCTAAGGTCTGCCTGGTTTCTACTCGACACGTGGCACAAAGGCTTAATCAGGTACTGCAAATCCCTTATGAAAAAATCGAATTGTTACCTTGGGGAGTGGACTTCCAACGCTTCAGCCGGCCATGTGATGTTGGAGAGCTACAACTACCGGAGCGTTATTTTTTATTTGTCGGCAATCTAGAACCCAAAAAAAACTTGGAGCTGCTTTTACAGGCCTATGCGCAAGTAGCAGAGAGGAGTGCTTGCAGTTTGGTTATCGTAGGTAGAGCAGCTTGGAAAAGTCGCCGTCTGCTGCAAAAAATACGAGATTGGTCGGGTCCAGGGCAGATATTGTGGTTGGGAAGACTGGAAGACAAATGGCTGCCAGGCGTCTATCAGAAAGCTTTGGCCTTTGTCATGCCTTCACTGGAGGAGGGCTTTGGTTTGCCTGTGCTTGAGAGCATGGCAGCGGGAACCGCCGTAATCCACAGCGATCAGGGCGCACTTTGCGAAGTAGCGGCGCAGAAGGGGCTCTGCTTTAATGTCATGAAAGCAGACGAGCTGGCAAAGCAAATGCGCATAGTGAGCAAAAATGAAAATCTGAGGAAAGAACTGGAAGAGCAGGGCAGAGAACATGCCCGAAAACAAAGCTGGCAGAAATGGGGCGAAGGTGCAGTGCAGATATTGAAAAATATGTCAAGGTGAAATTATGTAAAGAATTTGGGTGGGCGGGGCTGCAACCCATTTTGCCGTCCAAATATGGCCGGCCACAGAACATTCACCTGCGTACCGTACGCTACTGCCGACAGGACTTAATAATGGCATAATCGAGTACAGATACCCCATTTTTTCTCCACGGAAAGCACTGAAAAACTTGGCGCGGACTGATCGTCCGCAACCCAGTTGAAAGACTCAATCCACAGATTACACAGATTATGCAGATGCCGCAGATTTTTTAGGGCTCACTTTGAAAATGCGCTCCTAAGACAAGAAAGCTGCGCCCTAAAAAATCTGCGCTAATCTGAGTGAATCTGCGGATAAAGTAAAAATCTTTCCTAAA
>JAAZKR010000152.1 GCA_012799725.1 Oligosphaeraceae bacterium
CATCATAATTCCACTCACCAACGAGGTTGCCGACGATTAAGTTAATGCAGGGTTCAGAAGAAATCAACTCGAACGGCGGTCTATCCTTGCCAACGGGGAGGCGCTGCTGATACCCCCCGTTGAATTCAACAGCTGGTGGACCAACCTGCCGTATTCCGTACGCCAGTGCGCCGCCCTGTACCGCGACCACGGCACCATCGAGCAGTTCCACAGCGAACTCAAGAGCGACATGGGAATCGAGCTTCTCCCCAGCGGGAACCTGAAGACAAACGCCCTTGTCCTGGGCTGGCGGCCATGGCTTTCAACTGCCTCCGCTTCATAGGCCAGGCGGTGCTGGGTATCGCAATGCCTCCTATGGACGATGAAGAACCCGCCCAGTTGCGCTACCGCCTCCGCACGGCGCTGCTTGACTTCATCAAGGTCGGATGCAAGATCGTCAGGCACGCCAACCAGCTTTTCCAGAAGTTCGGCAAGAACTGCCATAACTTTTTTATAATGAAAGAGATTTATGCGCGATACTGAACTGGGCACGCCGGCAGCCATTCCAGCCAGTAGCAGTGTAGCGAGGCGACACGAAAGGGACGCTTGCGCCCATGATCTGTGTTTTCGCACAAAAAACATCGGAGGAAGCTAAAATGAATCCATGGAGGCATGTTTTCGAAGAAACATAACCAGGCTGCGAGTGCAGCCGGTTGAAAGAATCGTCATTTTTTCAAAATCAGAGTTCCTGAATCCGTAAAAATGGCGATGCGTTTTTTACTTCACGAATTCAGGGAAAAGTTTGCCTGTGGCACTCTGTACCAGATGAAGCCTGCGAGCAACTTTTATTTTCGTTACCAGCTAGAAGGTCAGCGAAATTGACTGAGACAGAGAATATGTCGGCAAAACATGGAAGGCTTTGGTGGGTATCATATGATGACTTCTGCGGCAAACTTTTTGCAACGCCTGCCGTTTAGGTTGTGCTCAAAAAAAACTTCCCCTTTTGTTCATATTTGTTATATAAATGTAATTACTTTAGCATTGCTTTTCTATCTTGTTTACCATACACTAACTGTGTTTCTACATGTATAGACATCCTCGACTTTACCTTAAAGGTATCCAAAGAACCCGCAGAGATCATCCATGGAAGTAATAAGAAATGTAGTAATCTGCAGTAGACCTTACGATCACTTTGGCTTCTTCGGATGGCCAAGCATTGCCCGTCAGACAAATGGCACATTAGTTGCAGTCACCTCAGGGCTGCGCACGGAGCACGTCTGCCCATGGGGGAAAACGGTACTATTTCGGAGTTACGACAATGGTTTGACATGGACCGACCCAGAAGTTTTGAATAATACCCCGCTGGATGACAGAGATGCTGGCATTATTTCTCTTGGTGGGCAGCGCCTCGCGGTGACATGGTTCACATCAAACACATATGCATACAAGGTAGAGTTCAAAGATCCTGCTACTGGTCTCTGGGATGAAAAACATCGTGACATGGGAGTGGTTTTGGATACTTGGACCGACGAATTAGTCAACAAATATTTTGGTTCATGGATTCGTGTCAGCCCCGACGGTAATTACTGGGGAGAGACGCTCCGCGCTCCCGTAGGCTCTCCTCATGGATTCATTGTTCTAAAAGACGGTCGCTGGCTATATTTTGGGAAGAAATGGCCTTTGACACAAGCGGGGCTGAAGACACGCCTCAACCATGGTGTGCCTGTCATTGCCGCAATTTCAGCTGACGAAGGGAAAAATTGGGAAATTCTTGGAGAAGTTCCCAATACTTCAAATCCTAAGGATTATGCCTGCGAAGCACATGTCATCGAACTGGACAATGGAGAACTGTTAGGCGCTGTGCGCATTGACAATCCTTATCGTACCTTGGTGACACGTTCCAAAGATGGTGGCCGAAGCTGGACTGAAATGGCAGATATAGGAATTAATACCGCTCCGCCCCATTTGATAAGACATTCTTCTGGTGCAATTATACTGACATACGGATATCGCGTTGATCCCTTGGGAGAGCGCGCACGCATTTCGTTTGACGGGGGACAGACCTTTGAAAAGGAAATCATCCTGAGGGATGATGCGCCGTATGGTGACTTGGGATATGCGGCTTCTGTAGAAATGTCTGACGGTAACATTTTCACTATTTATTATCAAGTCATGGAATCTGAAAACGAACAATGTTCTTTGCAAGGCACAATCTGGAAACTTTAGTAATAGAAACAACAGAACAAGAGGGAAAAAACATGCGTAAAGATTTCACATTAATTGAATTGCTTGTTGTCGTTGCGATTATTGCCATCCTTGCCGCCATGCTATTACCGGCCTTAAGCAAGGCAAGACAAAAGGCCCACAGCGCCAGTTGCACAAACAACCTGAAAACCGTTGGCTTGGCCTATGCACTGTATGCATCGGACTATAATGACATGGTGATTTACAGTGTCAACAGCGCAGACCTTTGGGTAGGTGCCATGAATGCATACAATAATGCAGGCTTATACTTGTCAAAATCAAAGAGCGAGTGTGTCTGCCCGGGGCGTGTTGCATTCAATAAATATCTCGGTGGCTGGGAAGGCTGCTACGGCAGTCGTCTAGGAAGAGTCCCAAAAGACATCAAAAATTCTGGACCAAGTGGTTATGATCCATCGAAATTCGACAGTGCTTATTTTATACTGAACATCAAAAAGCCCATATCCTTTATATGGCTGGGAGACAGTGTCTGTGGTATATGGGGGCGTAATGGCAACACGAATGGTGAACAGGTCAGTTTTGTTGATTTCACTGCGCCTGGAGAAGACACCAGTTCATGGAGGTACAACTGCTATTATTATGTTGGGGCACATAGATCCAACGGAAATTTCCTGTGTGCCGATGGCCATGTTCAAAGCATCAGTCAGGTTCGCCAATTAACCGACATGCTTCATGAAGAATATGCCATCCGCACTGAGGCATGGGAAACCAGCGGATGGAAACGGATGTGTGGCATGAGAAGCGGATATATCTTTGAGTATGTACAATACTAATAGCATAGGAATTTCCGAGGCTTGATTCCCGGTCAGGGGTAAGGTTTTGCATATTCCTCTGACCATCTCACCTGCTTTACGGAGTATAATCAAAATGAAGAAAAATTTTGCAGTCGCTTTTTGCCTATTTCTGCTCTCTATTTCTCTTTATGCCCGCATATCAGTGGCTGTAGTATACAGTTCATGGCCCGAAGGCATGGCAGCCTTTAAAAATGAATTTGACAGATCGTTGAGCTGGTTAGATTATGATGTGACAAAATTTGAAAATACACAAATACCGGAATTAACCTCGAAACTTGCTAATTTTCAGCTTGTCATTATTTCAACGACCGGAAATTACTCAAACACAGTTGATTTGACGCCTTACGCACCCGAATGGATCAATTATTTGAATCAGGGCGGACGACTTTTTATAGTCGATGCCAGCTATGACAGCGTCCTTGACAAATTCCTCAATACCCTGGGTGAAGATTATTCTTTCGTCAGCAACCAGTGTTCCGTCCAGATTCGCCCGTCTGCAGAAACGAGCAAGGTTACATTCTCAAACGACACGATGTTGAATTTCCCCTGTCCAGTTGTTCCTGTTGCAGAAACTCTGGGACACTGGTCACATTTTCATCATTCGCCTGCAGATTGGAAAATATTGGAGTACTGCTATGATCATGTCCCCCTGACATTATATAAATTCGTCGGTAAAGGTGCTATACTTGTGACCGTTCACTACAGCCTTACCCATGACAATGAATGTCAGTTTGTCTGTTATCTTCTCAACAACCTGTCGGCTGCCTGCGAACTACGCAAGCATGGTCTGACGCTGAAGCAGGTGCTGCAGCCGACCAGCGAACTGAATACGCGTATGAGTTTTACCCTGGCAGGTCCCGCTGATATACTGAAAAGATTGGAATTTACGCTTCAATACACAATCAATGATAAGGTCACAAAAAGCGCCACTAAAGCAGACATTAATTATTTGGGCGAGGCTTCCTTTGATGTGCCAGTCACCTACTCTGAACGTGGCGAGGCCCGTTTTGAGGCCAAACTCACTATAGAAGATGAGACCATTGCCGAAGGTTTCTGGAAACAGACTATTCCCGATGTATTCTGGCTGAAGGCCAAACGCACTCACCTTTACCCAAATATGAATACACTTGACATTCTTTACAAGGCAGCTGTCGATGAAAGCACTAATGCCCCTGTGTCAATTCATTGGAACATCGATGATGGGCAGAGTGAGACCGTCAAACTGGAACAACCGGAAGGAGTGTTGACATTGCCTGTCGAAACCTGCTCCATCGGTCTGCATAAAATGAATCTCAAAGTTCTCCAAGATGGCAAGGAAATATTCTCGCAAACACAGGATTTCTACCGTCACGAGGAACCAATGGCAAGAATACGCCAGGATGGTACTCTGTTAATCAACGGCAAGCCATTCTTTCCGTTAGGATTCTATCATGTATCATGGCGTCAGACTCCGGAACACCGCCTTGCTTTTGTCCAAGACATTGCCAAATACGGATATAATTGCGTCAGGGTGAGTTTTTATAATTTCGAGAAAGAAGGAAACAATTTCACAAAACTGTTAGATGAATGCCATCGGCTTGGCGTTTACGTCATTCCGGAATTCGGCTGTGACCCATTGCCTGTCATAAAAGCCTATAAAGACCATCCGGCAATACTCGGCTGGGACCCAGGCGACGAACCTGCTTCCCATGGCATTCCACCGGAAAAAATGTACCGGCGTTACAATTCTTTCAAACAATTGGATCCTGACCATCTGGTTTATACAGTCATCTGCATGCCCAAACACTATAAAAATTACGCTTCAGGAACTGATGTACTTGCACCGGATCCCTATCCTATTCCTGACAGCGTTGTTGATTATCTCTTTGGACGACTTTCAGAAGCATATGACGAAGCCCGAAAATACGCCACCTCACTTTGGTCAGTCCCACAATGCTTTGGGGGATATAAGGGCTGGAAAAGGCCACCGAATGCCAAGGAATATCGGGTCATGCTGTATCTTTCCTTGAGTGCTGGAGTCAAGGGACTGATCAGTTATACGTACTATGATGACTACTTCTTCCTGCCTTCAAACGACGAACTTTACCAGGCCTGCAAGGATTTCCCCGCCGAATTCGAACCATTGAAATCCTTTGTGCTCAATGGTAAAAGAACGATTCTTCAACAGGATAATCAAGGCATCTACATCACTAAATGGGAACTGGACGACAAGAAAGCTTTCGTTGTCATTAATACTGATAGAGAAAAAGCTCGCAACTTCATAATTACAGGACATTTTGGTAAATATACCACAGCAGGCGTTTTGCAGAATGTATCATGCACAGAAGAGGGACTTAAGGCATCCTTGCCCTCCATGGAGCGTGCATTGTTCTTCCTGGAACCGTAAACACTGGTTTTTCACATAACGCAAAGACATGTCGTACAAGATTCTTTTTATTGGTGCCCATCATGAGGAAATAGAAGCTGAACTGCCCAAACACCGGTGGCAGCGTTTTCACTGGCCGGTTGTAGTGTGCACACATTCTTAATCCCATTGGGGGCTGGAATTGGAATGCAATTCAGACTATGGAGGAGGTGATGGACGCGGCAGAACCATACAAGCAGCTACCAATGCTGTTGCCATAGGATGCCTGAAGACCATTTGGGATTATCCTATTGCTCTGGCTCGCCGGTATCAAGCGGAAATCTTGGACCGTATCATTGCCTTTCTGCAAGATTTCAATCCTGATGTTGTCTTGATTCGCCGGCCCCTTGATATTAACGCTGACCATCGGTTGATCGCACACATTTCAAGACATGTCATGGGAGTCGTAGATGATATATCCATGGGAATAAATACGCATTTGCATTATCCTACAGCGAAGGAAATATATGCATTTCAAGCCGGTATTGTACAAACCTGCCACTTCATTCCCGATTTACTAGTTACCGCAGACGTACAAATCACAGAAGAAAGGTTTGTTTCAGGGTGGAGAAATAACGTCCATGCAAAATCCGCTTATTGGAGCGGATTACCCGGGAAACCTGCGAAGCCCCGAAATTTCTTGGCCCTCAATTACCATTGGATGGTTTTCTCCTGAAAAAAATTCTCGACGAACGTCTGCCATATCGTCTTATCTGGAATATCTTTATTACAGAAGCGATTTTGAACTGTGGTGTCTATTATCGCGCTAAACTTATTGTTGTTTCAATAAAACCCTTTCGTAAATCAATCTTCAAGTCATTGGCATACAAGTTCTTTTAAGGTATCGCCAATTTCTGTCTTTTTTCTCCGACGGATCGGAAGGATCAAATGGATCGGTCCGATCAGTCGGATCGGAAGGGCTGGCGGTGAAGACGGTCAGGTACCGAATTTACCCCCGTTATTCATCCGACGCCATCTACCAGGCGTAATCTGGTTTTTTGCCTTGAACAACTTAATAAAGTAGGATGTATTGTCAAAACCAGCATTGTACGCCACCTCATCCACAGTCATCTGTGTCGTGGCAAGCATATTCTTGGCCTGTTCCAGTTTTTCGCGCCGCAAATATTCCTTGAAGGTGCTATTGGAGAATCGTGAAAAGAGACGTGAGACATAGGTTTCCGAGATTTTGAAATGCTCTGCTATCTCCTTACGGTTATGCCTTTGTTCAGGTAACAAGGCGATGTAGTCGCGTATCTGAAACCATAGATTATGTGCTTTACCGAATTCTGTTACATTTGAATTTTTAAGATCATGAAGCGCGAGCGTACATATTAGTATCATCAGCGACTTGCCGAACTGAGCTACCGTCAGGTCATCTTCAAGAGCACAAAGTGTCGCAATGGCGTCAATGGTGCAGTTACGGCAAGTATCAGAGATATGATAAAAATACCTGTCGCCCGTATTAAGCGCCCCACTTTGCATTGAATCAACATGAAACAGACGCAGACAATCGGGGAGACAGACTAGCCCCCATAAAGCAGTGCGGCATTCACGGATTGAATCCGTCAAGCAATACGGCTTCATAATCAGCGTCGTGCCTTTTTTCAGCTGTTGCTTTTCATATTTATCACCGCTGCCGAGCATAGTGTCAAAACTGCCGTCAATAACATGTGAGATGCGATTACAGGTAAAAAACGTACTGCCCGGGCGAGGGTGCTTGCGCATACGATATGGATATCCGACAACAAACTTGTCAAAATCTTCCTGGCGAAGCGACTCCTCCAGCACTTCTATCATTTTATTCTTTGATAATTGGTCGCTCATTGCATCATCCTAAAAAAGTGTTCACTTTTGTGTTATTAAAATAACATTCCGAGCATTGCCTTTCAATTTATTTGTTACTATAGTAATGTAGCATTGCCGAATTCTTACTTTTCACTATTGATCGATAAAGTACACATTTTACGTATATCCTCTGCCGTGCATACTCGACAGTCACTTCTCAATGACTTGGCCCGTGCCGCTCTTTTGCCCAACGACACGGTAATTGTGCATTCTTCTTATAAAAAGATAGGCACTGTCTCCGGCGGTCCTGAAACAGTCATTGATGCCCTTTGGGACTATTTTACAAAAGATGGTCTTCTTGTCTTCCCCACTTTGACTTATACCCTTTTCCATGATTACGATCCACAATCCGAGACGTGCAAGGCATGCCTGAATTCTCATCCCCCCGGTCATTGCCTGGCCCAGATATGGAAAGACCGCACACCGGAATTTCACGCTAATACAACCCCTGCCTGCATCGGTCTATTACCCAATTTATTTCTTAAGAGACAGGGAGTTTTCCGTTCATTGAACCCCTCTCATTCCGTTGCTGCCGCCGGACCAGATGCCAAGGACTTTGTTTCCGGGCACCAGTTCAGTCCCACCCCATGCGGAAACAATACTCCCTGGCGGAAATTGCTCCGACGAGGAGCAAAAATCCTGCACTTGGGTTCGCCCATCAACAGCACCACTTTCATGCATGCATGTGCAGAATGGCTGCATCCGGATATTCCTACACCGCTTATTCCAAGACAAGTCCATGTGTTTGACCATACCGAACGCCAAATACAAACTGCTATTCAGCATATCACCGCCGGCTCGACGGAATGTCTACAAGCAATGATCCCTGACCTGACACGTCTGGGCACACTGAAACATTTTCAATTCGGCAGTGCCGCCTGTCTGCAGCTTGACTGCTGTCAATTGTGGAATTTCTACAGCAAACACTACAAATAGAATGTTGTAATTCTAACCAGACCGCAAAGTTCGAGGCAATTACATGAGTGCTCCATTTCTCTCCTCGCCATTTGAAAAAGCCCTACCTGTTTGGGCAACCGGGCGTAGCCATACCATGAATGATATGGTACTGTTCAGAACTAAACTGGACAAGAAAATATCCCGTTGTGTAACTCTGCGATTGACCGGATCAACTCTATACCGTATCCGCATGGACGGTATTTTTCTGGCGACTGGACCTGCCAGAGGTCCCAAGGGCATATTCCGAGTAGATGAAATTGAACTGCCGGTTACAAATGAAACAAACACTCTGGAGATAGAAGTATTAGGTTCCAATGTCAATTCATATTACTATATGGATCAGCCAAGCTTCCTGCAGGCTGAAGTCCTAGCTGAAAACCAAGTCGTTGCCTGGACGGGACAACACTTCCGCATATATGATTTGTCTGGCGAGCGTATTCAGAAAACTCCCCGGTATAGTTTCCAGCGTATGTTCTGCGAAGCATATCGCGTCACTCCTGAACGTCGCAACCTGCACGAGTTACCCCTGACAATCACAGCTTCCGTCCGATATTTGCCTCGGCGTGTACCTCAACCAGAGTATCGCATCGACCGTAGCTACGCTCCTATCTCCCATATCCGCCGCCGCTATAAACCAGAAGCTGAAGTTCCGGCAATCAACTATATTGATGGTGTCGGTCAATTGGGTTTCAAAGGTTTTCCAAAGAATAATATTGAACTTAACAGCTATGCAGAAGTCTGCCGCTGTGTGCTTGATGAGCAAGGCACTATGACTTCTACCTTGTTCTGCGGTGCAATCAACAACACCGGTTTCATCAGATTGAAGATAAGTTGCACAAAACCAGGTCGGCTGGCAGTATTTTTCTCTGAAATAGGGGACCTCAACAATGGAGTAAACGCGCTGCGTCTTCATACTACTGATGCGATATTCTGGGATTTGCAGGAAGCAGGCACCTATAATCTGGAAAGTCTTGAACCCTATACGCTGAAATATGCTGAGGTCTTGATGCTCTACGGCGAAGCAACTGTGGCTGAATTTTCCCTCAGGGAATTCAAAAGCCCTCTTGCCTGGGAAAGACATTTTGACCTCGCTTCGCCAGATCTGAAAAAAATCTTCGAGGCAGGCTGCCAAACCTTTGCTGCTAATGCCGTCGATTGTTTTACAGACTGTCCCAGCCGTGAAAGAGGCGGATGGCTTTGTGACAGTTTTTTCATGGGCAGAGCATCCCATCTGCTGACAGGCGGGACTATGCTCGAACGTTTTTTCCTGGAAAACTTTGCCTATGCCCCAAAGTTTGACGGTTTGCCTGAAGGCGCTTTTCCCATGGTTTATCCTTCAGACAATCCGGACGGAGTGTTTATTCCCAACTGGGGAATGTGGCTCATCTTGGAAATAGAAGAATATTTGCAACGCAGCGGTGACCGTCAACTGATTGATGACTTCAAAGAAAAAGTGCTTGCATTTATCCATTATATTGATACCTTTTGCAACAGCGACGGTCTTCTGGAGGACTTGCCGGGGGTCGTTTTCATCGAATGGAGTCAAGCCAATAAATACTCGCAAAATGTGAACTATCCCTCAAATATGACTTATACAGCAGCATTGGAAAGTGTATCTCGGCTCTATAATATGCCGGAATTAGCAATACGCGCCAAGAAAATGCGTATGATCATTCAGCAGCAATCCTGGGATAGCAACTGGTTTAGAGACCACGGAATCAGGCAGCCGGACGGAACACTGAAAGTCCCGCCGGGGGATATCACTGAAACATGCCAATACTATGCCTTTATGTTCAAATGTGCAACGCCACAGACTCATCCGGAGCTGTGGAAACGTCTGATAACAGATTTTGGCCCGAAACGCCTTCAGAAAGATGCCTGGCCACAAATCTGGCCGTCCAATGCCTTTATCGGGAATATCATGAGACTGGACATTCTCTCCCAGTATGGGCGCTTACGGCAACTTTTAGACGAAGCGTGCGGATACTATAAAAAAATGGCTGATGCAACCGGCACACTTTGGGAATTTGATAGTACTGAAGCCAGCTGCTGCCACGGGTTTGCCTCCTACATCAACGTATTACTGACACGGGCGGGAAATGCTTAAATTTTTTCATTCTTCAATTTCGATAGTCAGTTTTCCTGACAGCAACACAGATACAGGCGACCAGTCCTTTTCAAAGATGGTATCTTTTCTCAGGCGTAGCAAAGTCGTTGCGACTTCGAGGCGGATTTTATTTTCACCGTCTTTCAAATACGAAGTAATCTCGATGCGATGCGGCGAAGCGAAGCAGGGTGGAAGCTTTATCTCGTTCAGAAAGACCGTAGCCTGGCAGTCGCGGGGGACACGCAGCCAATATTTGCTGCCTGGCTGCGGTGAGACGGTGCAATCCGCGTGATAGTGCAGGACACCAGCGAATTCATCAGGATTTTCCGGCATATTGTCGCATATTGGTTCAATATCGCATACTGCTTTGAATGATATCGGCCATCGAGGTTCTGTGACAGCCGC
>JAAZKR010000153.1 GCA_012799725.1 Oligosphaeraceae bacterium
AGGCAGATCCCGTACTGCCTTGGCACCAATGAGCTGCCGAGCCATCCATGGATGTAATCCACCCCAGTCTCCAGGGCGCTTGGCAACGATATCCTTGCGGGTGATCACAGAACCTGCTGCAATATCCCGGGCTGCGACCAATACTTTGTTACGGGAGCGTTTCAGGGGTATGCCATTTGCGTCGGCGACTCGCTGATTATGGGCATTGCCCAGTGCGCTTTCAATCCGCCTGACACGCTGCACCATCAATTTCAATTCATCGGCACGAACAGCAATTTTTCGGTCGTGAGAAATGGTATCGTCCAACTTGATGTGCTTGGAAATCAGTGCCGGCTTTAATGCGGCAACTGCGTAAATGAGGTAGTCGCTTGTCGTATGTTCCACACAACCGGCCATTACACCCAGGTCGCCAAAGGCTTGCTCATACGTCTTCATCACATTCAGATTTGCTGTGGCATAAGCGAATTCCGTGTCATCTGTTTCCATCGTCGAGTGAAGGACTATGATATCCTTAGCTCCATTGTCCAAAAGCGTTCTGACTGCTCCTTCGACTTCACTCAAAGATTGATCAATGTCATGCATGGAGATGGGGCAGCCCAGTTTGGCAACCTCTTCCAGGAGAAGGACATTATTAAGGTCATCCGAGTTGATGTTGATCATGTCGACATTCAAATCCTTGCACCATTGTACTGCATGGAAATCCAAAGGCGTGGGATAGACAATCAAATCCAGCGATTTGCCAAAATCGATAAGTTCACGCCATTGTTCAAAGGTAAAAGATTCTGCCGGCCATTCCTGAAAAAAATCCCGTCCGTTTGGCGGATTTCGCCAATAGAATTCCTCAACGTCTGTCATAAACATTTCTGCACCGTCACAGCCTGCATCTGCTGCGCTGCGGATAAGCAACTTGGCATTTTCCATATTACCGCCATGTGCTACCCCGATTTCACCGGTCAGGAAAATACGATGACCTTTGCCAATCATTTTGTTGCCAACCTGAATAGAACGTTGCCTCATCGCGTATGTCATCCGAAGCTTCCTTTCTCAACATGGGATGTTTTTAATTGTTCTACAATTTACGCTATATTATACTACAATTAAAATAAAAAATCAAGTGCATTGCCTGAAAATGGTAAAATATGTAACTGGATAAGTAATGAGTCAGTCTTCTGTAGCGTTGGTTTACCGTGGCAATACATGGAACCTATGGAGCCAGCGCTCTTTATTTAACGCTTTGTAATCACACCGGCGACGCCACTCCGTAAAGTTGTCCTTGGCGTTCTTGGCGTCTTGGCGGTTAAATGAAAAGGAGCAACTGCCGGGAAGCCTGACTGGCCGATACGGCAAATTCATCATGAAGTGACGCCTTCCAGGCGCTACAAAATGAGGTTCTACAATGAGTTATATATCTTTCCACCGTGACGCCCTCCGGGCGCTGGTTTCGGGGTGAGCCCACCTCCGGTTGTCATAAGCTGTTACGCTCCGGACTCTACTGTGCACCTATCAAAAAACAAGCCAGTTTTACATCATCGCCCCACGGGAAAATGACCGAAAACGACAGCTTTTACCTAGCCGAAGACCGCCAAACTACAAGTGACCCTGGATCCGTAGGGCTCAGTCGCCTTTTGGCCTCCGGGTTCGGTCACCCGAGGTTACGCATGGTGCAGCCCTTGTCAGGGCTCAGCCGCCTTTTGGCCTCTGGCCGTATTTGGCCTGATGAGCGCGTTACGGGGTTGGAGGAAATGACTCCATCACAACCGTCTGTCGGGTTCAGGCTGGAAATGCTACCACCCTCTAACTCCGGGAGAGGGGCTCGGGGTGAGGGCAGTCATAGTCGCCTTTTGGCTTCAGTACGCATCGGAAGAAGCTCTGATTATCGGTCAAGAGGAAAAGTCAACTGCTTTTTTTAGGTTTACTGTTCCAACAGTACAAAATTGTGAGGCGCAATTGTGACTGAAACAGTCGGGCCGTTGCCAAGCTGTTTGCCAGAACGCCTTTCCATTACTGGAGCCACGTTTGGAAAGGTGAGGGTGGGGGTGGCTTCAGCCGTGCCGAAGTTACCGACCGCTATAAGCAGTTTTCCTTTGTTGCGATATATGCCCATCCTGACATCATCAGTAACTAAACCAGACAGTTTGACAATCTTAGCCTGCGCCTCATTTTCATACGGCGGAATGAATTCTGCGTCGCCAATGCCAAAGGGCAGGGTAATATCAAGCAGTTTATCGGTTACATCGTTATTGATCCGATGGCTATGGACGATGAAACCATAAACAAGACTGTGCAGATAAATTGTTTCAGTCGGGTGCAGTTCAGTGGTCGCCATTTTTTCATTGTTGTAGTAAGCTGGCATCAGCATTGGAACAATACCAAATTGCGTGCCAAAAAATCCGCGGCAATAGTTGTCTGAGAGAATATTTGTGTAGTCGGGATCAGCTGACACCCGCGACACAAACTGTTCGCCGTCGTAAACAACATCACAGAATGCAAATGTCGGCAAATTGCGGCGTGCGCTGGAGTGCCCGGTAATGATCGCATCGGGATGTTTCTGTTTTAAAATCTTATAGGCTCGCTTGTAGAAATTGCGCACATTAAGAATATCGGTTGTTGGATAGAGCACACCCTTGGAATCACGGTAGCCGTGGTCATGTGCTTCATTTTCGCAGGTGCGCGGGTCGATACTGTCCCAATAGCAGCCATTGATTTCCGGATAATCATCAAGAAAATCTTTAAGAGTATGTAACCAGAAATCAGCGTATGTTTTGGCTCCGATGCACGCCACTACCGATTTGCCTGGATAGCGCGGCCCAAATTCCATCAGTTCCATGCGCGGCACGCTGGACCATTCTACACCGTAAAGCTTGTATTCTTCAGAAATCATCGAAAGAATGTACTGGCAGAAATAGGGTTGCATAATCATGTTTGGATAATTTTTGGTCCATGACTTAAGATTCAGACTCAGTTCCTTTTCGGAAATTGGCCTTAGGAAGCCGTACCAGCGCGACCATGACCAGATCTGAAACAATTTGCTTTGTTTATTGTGTCTTCCTCTGTAATGCTGTATCCAGCTGCGCCAACCGGACGGCAGTGGCTTAACCGGTGCCGCCTGCCAGCCGAAGCCATACTGGACTTCTCCATTGATAACCAACGGATCGGAAACCATATTTACCGTTATGATGCGAGTATCGTCCTGCTGTATGATAGAAATCACATCTTTGCGGTGTTCAGGGTAATAGTACCGATCATTTTCCATAAAAAATGCCAATGCCCGGTAATCGTTGCCAAGCAGAATTTGATTGCTGAAATCTAGCGTTTGCGGAATTTCGTGATTTTTAACCAGATCGGCATATCCAGATCCGCGCACGCTGAGTTGAGCGTAGTTGATCTCCGATTGTGGCATCGCATAACGTAGCTGTACTTTCTTCAATAATGCTGATGTTTTAAGCGGTCTGATTTTCAGATCATACCAAGAAAAACCGTCAAATTCAATCTTCCCTGCCAACACTGCAATCAACTCGTCATCGGATGCTTCGGATTGGAATTTTATTTCATCTTCACGTTCCGTTTCAAGATACTGCAGGGCACTGAAACGCAAGATTTTGTCATTTTTGCCACTTACAACTAATTTCATGGGCTGGCCTAAAAGATCTGTACCGCCTGAAAGTAACGTTTCAGGAAGACCGCTCGCCTGAAGTCGGTATTCGCGGTTCCACATACGGATAGCATTTTTGTCACGAGTCATTGGTATCCATGGCGGCGGTACCGTATGATCGATCCCCGCTTCAGTGTTGCGCCATACTTCGGGTGCTGGGATTTTCCAGTCATATTGTTTGGTAAGCAGGCTCTTTTTCGAGTTTTTGTCAATCGCAATAACTTTCAAAGCGAACTGATGCTGGTCATTCCAAGTCGTCGGACTAATCTGCCCGGTGAGAATACGCCCCTCGGGACGATCGATAGTCCATTTTTTCAGTGTTTTTCCGTCTTCAAGAAATTCACATTCCAGTGCAACTTTATCGAGTGGAGCCGCCAGACCGGAAATGTCAATCGTATAGAAAAAACTCTTTTTTGCTGATAACAGTGCTGCATTCAACTGCATCGGAGGATATGTGCGCATCGCAAACTCCGATTTCTGTAATATGGTTCCATCAGCGCGGGTCACTGCAAACCCTAGTTTGTTCTGATATTGAGTCATATCAATCTGACTGAGATCAACTTGAATTTTGCTTTCATCGTTGGCAGCGACTTTGCACGTCTGCAGCGGAGTCATAGCACCGGCATGCGTTATAGAGTAGACTGAAGCTTCCAGAGCTGCTTTTTCAGTGCCTGTTGCCATAATAGTTAAGTCCACCTGTTGCGCCTGAATTTTTTCAATGTCCAGCCGCACAGACGCTGTTCCCTTAGTGTCACCGAAGACCCAACGTGGCATCATGCTTGGGTCATGAAAATCCGCTGTATCCGCAAGGCTGACGAAAACAAAGGGATTTTTCCAATCACGCGAAAAATGGATCAGCCAACGCTCGCCAGGTTGCGGAGCGTTCATCCCCAATTCCTTGAATGGGAGTATCATTTCGTTGACCCACCAAATGCCACTAATCAGATTGGCGACTTCATATTTGCCGTCATATTTTGGATTGCCGTTGCGTGAGTCATAAATGGTGCCGATGCTGTTGCAGACAAGCTGGAAGCGGGTTTTGTCTGAAGACATTACAAGAACTTCAACCGCATCATCGAGCCACACTTCGCTGTCTCGCTTAGTACGTTGTGCAAGAATTTCAATATTCTGGTCGCCGCCCTTGGTGCGGCTCTGTGTAGTCACATAAAGATTTTCATTGTCATAAGCTACAAAAAGTCGGGTTTCGCGGTTGTAAAAACCGGCTTTCCCAGTTTCGACAAAGGTATTGGTCGAGAAAAATTCGTCATATTCTCCTGGAGTCATAATGCCATCAATTTTCGGAGGGCGAGTGATTTTTGGCACGGTAAACATCGGAGGTTTGTCCTTGACACCAATATGCATCAGTGCGTCAACACCACCATCGCCAATAGCGTAGTCGAAAATATAAATTTCATCCATAATGGTGCGATTGTTTTCATCCCAATGAAGCGAATTTGCGATGGAATTGAAAGTGATGCCGTCAATCAGATGTTCAATTGTTTGTGGAAAAAATTCCTCCTTGTATGGACCAATCATCGGTTCACCGTCGCAGTACAAAACAGTCCGATTGTCCGCTTTACTCCATGAAAACGCGAGGTGGTGCCATTCTCCAGCTTTCCATTGCACAAAGTGTTTGGACTCATATATGGACAAGTTGCCAGAAACTTCTGGATTACGCGCCAGAATCATCAGGTGCCCATTGTAATATTTGTACAGCTGAAAGGTGCGACGGCCGGCTTTCAGTGCACCTACTGTAAAAAAATTATGAAACTTCCCGTCATTGCCGTTCCAGTTAACCGGTTTGACCCACATGGCGATTGTTCCGGCTTGGGGATTTATGTTTCCCTGCGCGGCAATCTTGAACGAACCAGGGCCATCCTGCATAAAGCCATTGCCGATTTTGCCGTCCGGCACGATCTTGGCTCCGGTGGCATTCAGCGGCTTGGCATCACCAGCGGCGTAATCAGCCTCCAATGAATTAAACGAATTGTAATATAGAACTCCATCTTTCGGTACAGCAGCTGCACATAAAGATAAAATGCTAAATGCGGCAAGTAGACACGAGAACCATTTCATTTTTTATTTCTTCCATTTTTATCGATATAAGTTACACAGCTCATTGGCTGATTCTAGCCAAAGTAATGATGTTTCCCACTCAGCGAATGAGGCCGAAAGGCGCCTGAGCCCTGACAAGGGCCACACCATGCGTAACCTCGGGTGACCGAACACGGAGGTGAGGGAACCCGAGGCAGGATCACCA
>JAAZKR010000154.1 GCA_012799725.1 Oligosphaeraceae bacterium
CGCTAATCTGAGTAAATCTGCGGATAAATTAAAAATCGAAAATGGCCTTTTGAAAAAAGAGGTTTGCCCAAGCGTGAAATCTGGCTAAAATATGCCGTTTTTTACCGCCTATGGGATTCATAAAAGAATTTGTATGCCAACAACTTAAAGAGTAAGAACCGATAATTTCATGAAAAAAAGTTGAATTGTTAAAATTCAGGATGTATAGTATCACAAGCGCTTGTGATAAGATTGAATGAACTGAGCGATGTATCTGTGGCATGCCCTTATTGTCACAAGCGCTTGTGACAAGATTGAATGAAACGTTGTCTGTTAAAAGAGTTAACTTCCATGGTGACATTAAAGACCATATCAGAGAAGACCGGTTTTTCATTGTCGGTTGTATCCCGCGCCTTAAATCCTTGTCCGGATCAGCGTGTAGCTGAATCTACCAAGCGTAAGATTGAACGTGCTGTACAGGAGTTAAACTACCGTCGCAACCATACCGCTTCATTACTTGCGCGCGGGAAAAGCACAGCAATTGGCGTCTTCCTGCCGTATTATCCGGATTCTTTGTTAGTTGATCTGGTTGTCGGTGTTACGGAGAAAGCAAACGAGTGCGACTTCCTTTGCAACTTTTATTTTGGCATGAACAGTCAGGATTACGTCGAGTTCATGGGGTCCGTCGAGGAGGTTGGCAGCAGCGGGATATTATCATATCTGCCCCACGTTGGTTTTTCATCGACCGAATTGGGTAGAATTTTACAGAAATACCATCAGGACGGCGGGCGTTTGCTATTTATGAATTCTGCGGAATATCCGGAATTAGGCATTCAATCTCTCAACATCGACAATTTTTCAGGGGGGCTTCTTGCTGCAGAGCATTTGTTCGGGCGGGGGTGTCAGGATTATATCTGTATTTCCCCTTCCAGCGAATCTTGGCAATCCGAGCAGCGACGCGCTGGTTTTTTTTCATTTCTGGAAGAGAAGTGCGTCCATCCTGAAATTTTTTATGCTGAGAGCCGTAGTGGCTATCAGAATTACCTTCTACAGACAATCGAAACAATGGTTTCGTTGAATTCATCCCGCAAGGTGGGCATTTTTGCCTTGAGTGATTACCTTGCGATGGATATCGCGGGCATGTTAATCCAGAGAGGATTACATGCACAAATCGGACAACGTTTTCTGATCATCGGCTACGATGATCTGCCAGCTTGCAGGCATTGTATTCCTGCTCTGACTACCATTCGGCAGCCATTCCGTGAGTTGGGTCGACGTGGAATTGAACTTCTGGTGGGAATGATCACTTCTACAGAAACCGGGTCAAAAGACATGTTGCAACCTGAACTGGTCATCCGGGAAAGTGCGTGAAAATATGCAAAAAACGTTTCTGACAAATCGGCTTGTTCCTTTTTCGATTTAACGTTAACAAATAAGAGTTTCCACAAAAAGTCAAGCAAAAGAGGTTCGATATGAAAAAAAGTTTTAAAACCTTTACCTTGATAGAGTTACTGGTAGTAATAGCTATCATTGCCATCTTGGCTTCGATGCTGTTGCCGGCTTTAAGCAAGGCTCGCCAGAAAGCACGAGCCATTGCCTGCATCAGCAATATGCGTCAGGTGAATTTAGGCATGCAGGGTTATCTTGCGGACTGGGATGACATCTATCCGGCTGGCGACTATGGCGGCGGTAACGACTGGCCTTGGATAGCGGCCGTTTTTCCATATACCACTGGACGGCAAGCAACCTATATTTATGGGGTTTACCAGATTTTAAAAAATACAACTCCTTTTCAATGTCCTTCGCAGATCAAGTGGGATCAAACCGCCAGCTATGTTTCTTACGGATTTAATTATGTTTCGCTTGGAGCATCGAGTTACGTTTATCCCGGCAATAATTACTATGGCTCTCCTGTTTCCTATCCGATCCGGATTACCAGTCTGAAAAAGCCCAGTCTGCAATTGACGCACGCAGAGACCTGGCATAGCAGTACGAGTGCGGCCAACCGTGAACGCGGCAATTACCTGCTGACTCAGGCATCACTCTGTTTCCGCCACAATCGCAAAGCCAACAGCCTTTACGCAGACGGGCATATAAATCCGGAAGATCAACACTGGCTCTACATCAGTGATTCCCGCTATTTGCCTTTCAATTGTGCACAGACAAGCCGCGATTGGACAGCCAGAACCGCTACCGACTGGGCGATTTCGCCAGGATATCACCCATACAATTGAAAATCCCCCTCCTGCCCCCTGCCTTGCACATCGCGACTGGGGCGGTCGCGTCACCTTTTATGAGGCTATTCGTATGAAAAAACACTTTGTTTTTCTATTTGCTCTTCTGGCAGTAATGAATGTATTTGCAGGAAAAAACAACATCGATCTACTGCAACAGGCCACCACCGGAAGCAGGCTTAAAATTCCCGGCATTTATTCTCTCGGAGAAATGCTCAAGCCCTTTCGCGAGGGATTTCTATGGTATTTCCCTGAGGGTCCACAGGTTCCGAACAAAATCAGCCTAGGAGAAACCCCTGTCAAACCGATGACGCATTATCGTCTCGAATGGGCAGTGAATCCGGCGCAACGCATGCAGATGGGAATCAATCTTTTCTATCCGGATGAAAATGGCGAGGCAATGCCTCTGCATTTGATGACCTTCTCCAATTCCTCCGCATACACCTTGCTGAGCAAAGATATTTTCACGCCGCCGGGAGTCGACACGCTCGAATTGGAATGTTTTCTCTATGACCACAAATTCAATCCCGGCGCTCATATCGGTTATATGGATCGTTTCCGTCTGGTGGAAGTGGCTCCTATCGCCTGGCGGCAGGAGCTGGCTGATTTTTATGGTAAAAATCTGTTGCCCATATCTGATTTTTCGCAGTTTGAACTTGGTGAGAGCGATCAGAAGAAGCTGGGGCTGATGAGCCATGGCATGAAGCCTTTTGCAGCAGAAGTAGTCTCTGTTGATGATAAAAAAGTACTGCGCCTCCAATATACACCTGGTGATTACCAGTATATAACCTGGTTTAGCAGCGAATTGCCGTTACACGGCAGCGCCGGCACCATCCGATTCCAGATTCGGGGCAAGGGGCGTGCCCAATTTATGCTCTGGTTCAACCGACCTGGCTTTCATACCATATTCAAGCATTTCGGATACTTCGATCTGCCGGAAGAATGGACAGAATATCAGCTCCCTTTCGGCTGTGACGACCCGCTCACCATGAAAATCGGAGCTGCCATCGCCTGCCGGGATGCTGCTGCACAAATCGAAATCTTGAATCTAAGTCTCATCATCGCAAACCCACAGGAAAACACCCCCTGAACAAATAAGACCATTGGGAGAGAAAACAATGACTAACAAATCAACTGTGCTGTTGATCTTCAGCTGCCTCCTTTGCAACTTGAGCATAGCTGAAAGCAAAAACTTGCTGTTACATGGCGATGCTGAAAATGGAAATATATGGACGCCGGAAGTCCAGATATCTACAGTTGAAAAAAAGTCCGGCCAGGCTAGCTTTGTGCTAAAGTCCGACGGTGTTCTTACTGTTCGGAGTGCAGAGATTCCTATTGATCCGGCTAAAACCTACCGTCTTTCCGGTTGGTTCAAATCAGCTTCCCCAGACCAGAAGAGCGTAACCTGCTTTGGCTTACGCATGTTGACTGAAAAAAAACAGCACATCACCCGTACCAATGTCACCATTGTACCGGAATCCGATACCGAAATCGTTGAAGATGCCCCAGCCGGGGTTCAAAGTCTTCTGGTCAGGGACGCCAGCAAGTGGCTCAAGCGCCGCAGTGTCCGGTCGATGGTCGCCTTTCAGACTGAACCGGATGGAAGCGACATCCCGAATTTCAATGTCAGCAGCCTGATTACCCGAGTCAAAAAGAAACCGGACACGCCTGATTTCTGGGAAATCCAGCTGGAACGTGCACTTGCAAAACCGGTCAGCGCCGGCACAAAAGTGCGTCAACATCTTTACGGAGGCGCCTGCAATTGTGCGATAGCTTATCGTGGAATACCAGCAGAATGGACGTTTTTCAACGCCACGCTCAGTGGCAAATCGATCAACGATTCCCCTTTTGATAAATTCTGGCCGGGAACCGTCGCCGTTGAAGTTTTCGTTCTGGCAAATGCCGCAAAAAATGGCTCTGAATTGTTTTTCGACGACCTCTTATTTGAAGAAATCACAGAGGAATGAGCAACCCTGATTCATTTTTCCAAGCAATATTCAATAATAAGGAATCCCTGTCATGTCAATGAAAATCTACTCTTTGCTTCTGGCTCTTTGTCTACCCTGCATGCTTTTTGCGGCAGGGGAAAACGCCATCGAAAAACCCGCCTGGGCTGGAACGCCCCTCGGTATGGAAGCGCTAGGACCCGACTATATCGATCCGGATTTCGCGCCTTTGGAAGTTCAGGGCAACACCGTCACGTCGGGTTTCAAAAAAATGTCTTTCGATCCCTATGGGCTGCCCAAAACGATTTCCGCGCATATGTTCGACATCCTGCGCTATCCGGTTCGCCTGGTTCTCGAGGATGACCGTGCGCCGGTTCGCCTGAAGACCGGGGATTTTCAATTACAGAAAGTCGGACGCAACCGGGTCGTGGGAAAGGCCGTTTCCGAAGCGATTGGCTTGCGTTTCGAGATCGAAAGCCAAGTGGATTTTGATTTCACCATCCTCTATACAGTCAGCATCACCCCTGTTGACAAACCAGTCGAAATCAAAAAGTTCGCCATGGTTTTCCCGGTCAACACAGAACCCACCGAGGAAAAGCTGGTCATGTACTACTGCGAAGGACCGGATCGTCCGGAAAGCGGTGTCGAAGCTCAAAAGCGTCGCTTGCATCTGACCCTCAAGGGCGGCGACTACCGTCAGATCGAGCCGGGCTTCTGCTCCTTGTTCTGGGTCGGAACAACCGATTTCGGCCTGTCCTGGAATTTTGAGTCCGCCAAGAACTGGAATCCGGTCAAGGGCAATGAGATGACCTATGATCCCGGCTCCGGCAATTTCACCGTCAATTTTATCCAGAAGGCAACAACTATTGATAAAAAGCTGGAGTACCATTTTTACCTGACTCCTACCCCGGTAAAGGAAATGCCGAAAAACTGGCGTGCCTGGAATTACGGCACCCGGGGTTCAGTGACGCAAAAAATAGACCGTACTCTAATCAACCAGCTGATTTACTGGTCGAGCATCTGGCGCGGGGGCGGTTATAATCCTTTACTCATACGCAATCCGGAAGAGCTGCGCCGGTGTGCTGTCGATGACAAGGGCATGAACAAGGCCAATTATTTCATTCCGCAGCTGGCTTCCCCCATCAACACCTGGGAGGATGAGGATGGCAATGTTTATGTCATGGAAGACAAGTACCTCGATGAGCTCTGCAAAAAGTATCAGCGTACAAACAGCAAAGTCAAGGAACTGGATATCCCGGAAGACGCCACGTATTTCAAGAGCCTCGAGGAACGCAACAAGGTCATCGGTGGTGCTGAAGATCACATTACCCGTCAGAAATTCAGCATGGACTCTCGCACCTATGACGTCGTCTTTGCCCCTGAAATTGCTGACCACATGGTCTATGCCCTCAATGAATTCATCAAGCTCGGCGTCGGCGGCATTTATTATGACGGCATCAACCCGCAGCACACTTATGCACCCTGGGCGGCTTGGATTGATCCGGATGGCGACACCCGCCCGGTCTTCCATTTCCAGCATCAGCGTGACCTGCTCAAGCGCATGCGCTGTCTGGTGAAAACGGCCGATCCCAATGAGGTGATTACCGCCCACCAATCCGGAACGCGACCCGGTTCGACCCTGTCGCTTTGCGATGCCATTATCCCCGGCGAAACTTTCTATTACTGGTATCATGAACCGGAAAAACGCGATGCCTCCCCGGATGGTACTTTCTATTATGCGCATATTGTCGGTGACATCGACAATCTCAAGGGGGAGTTCTTCTATCGGCAATGGGGCGTTCCCCATATTCTGCTGCCGGAAATCCGCGGCAAGGATGGTAAAATCTTCAAGGACCCTCGCGGCACGCGCACCATGCTGGCCTTGACCCAGCATTTTGACATGCTCTATTTCCCGACCATGTGCCAAGTCAGTGAAATCTACAAAATCTACCGCATCCGCAATGAGTTTGGCATGGCTGACAGCGAGTCCGAAACCGTCCGCTTTGTGCCCTACTGGGAAAACAAGCTTTTTGTCTGCAAGGATCGCAAAGACAAAAACATCAAGATCAGCTACTATGAAAAGACCACAGCCGGCTCTGCTTCACGCAAGTATATGCTGATCGTTTCTGCGGTGCAGTTCAACGATGACCAGTTCAAGGTCAGCCTGCCTTCCAAGTTGCGCAATCCGCAAATGCTTGAAATGCAGAGCAAGCAGGCGGTCGAAATCAAAGACGGCCAGTTTGACTACAGCCTGATCGCTTATGATTTCGCGATTTTCAACCTGACCGGCGATTGGAAAGCAGAGGAGTAACTGCCATGCTTAAAAGCGCATATCACCCGTTGTTTTTGCTTTCGGCTCTGCTTTTTCTGACCGCAGTGGCCTTGGCTGAAAGCACTGCGGCCAAGCCGGTTTGGGCCGGCAATCAACTGGGCATGGAAGCCCTCTCCCCAGATTACCGTGATCCAGAGTTTCCCCCCTTGCAGGTCAGTGGAAATCTGGTCATGGCCGGCTTCAAGCGAATGACCTTGAACGGCACCGGCCTGCCGCAAAGCATCAACTGGAAAGACTCGGCAATCCTGAAAAAACCTGCCTTCCTTCGACTGAATGATCAAATAATCGAGGAAGCGCATTGCCAATTGGAAAAAAATGGCGGAAACGCTGCCTTGGGCAAGGCCAGCTTTGCAACCCAAGGGATCAACTTTGAAGTGCAAAGTCATTTCGAGTTTGATTTCACCGTCCGCTTCGATATCAGCTTGAGTCCGGCAAAAGAAACGGCCAACATCCGGCAACTGGCACTCGTTTTCCCGATGAATACTGAACTCGAGGCGGAAAAATTGGTAATGTACTATGCGGAAGGCCCCAACCGCCTCGAATCCGGATTGGAAGCCCAGAAACGCCGCCTGCACCTGACTTTGAAACCCGGTGACACACGACCGGTTTCCCCAGGCTTCTGCTCGATCTTCTGGATCGGAACGGTCAATTACGGGCTTTCCTGGAACTTTGAATCCGCCCGAGAATGGAACCCGGTTAAGGGCAATGAAATGGTCTACGAGCCGGAATCCGGCCATTTCAAGCTGAATCTGATCGAGAAGCCGATGGTGCTGAAGGAAAAAATCACCTTTTCCTTTTACTTGACTGCTACACCGATTCGGAATATGCCGAAGAACTGGCGTGCCTGGAACTACACTTGGCGTGGCAATGCAACCCAGAAGTTCGACCGCAGTCTTTTCAATCAGCTGGTCTACTGGCCGAGCATCTGGCGTGGCGGCATGTACAATCCTCTGGTCATCCGCAATCCGGAAGCGTTGCAAAGGTGCGCCGTTGAAGATGCGGGCATGAACAAGGCCAACTACTATATTCCCCAGCTGAATACGCCAGTCAACACATGGGAAGATGAAGATGGAACCGTGTACGTTCTGGAAGACTCCTATTTGCATCAGCTCTGCAAGAAATATCGCCGACTGGATGTCTTCAAGATGAAAGACTTGGATATTCCGGAGGATGCTGTATACTTCAAAAGCCTCGAGGAGCGCAACAAGGTGATTGGCGCTGAGGAGGATCATATCACCCGGGAACGTTTCACCATGTCCGGCTTAACCTATGACGTAGTATACGTGCCTGAGTTGGCCGACCATATGGTCTATGCCCTCAATGAATTCATCAAGCTCGGCGTCGGCGGCATTTATTACGACGGCATCAACCCGCAACACACCTATGCGGACTGGGCAGCTTGGATCGATCCGGACGGCGACACCCGCCCGGTATTCCATTTTCAGCATCAGCGTGACCTGCTCAAACGCATGCGCACTGTCGTGAAAAAGGCAAATCCATCGGAAATCATTATTGCGCATCAATCCGGCACGCGCCCTGTATCTACTTTGTCGCTCTGCGATGTCATCCTGGCTGGTGAGACCTTTCATTACGCCTATCATGAGCCGGAAAAACGCGATGCATCGCCTTCCAGCGAGTTTTACTATGCGCACATAGTCGGAGACATCGACAATCTGAAAGGCGAATTTTTTCACCGTCAGTGGGGCGTTCCACATATTCTGCTGCCAGAAGTAACCAGCTGTATCAAGGATTCTTCGATTGCCAAAGTGACTCAAGGCACCCGCACCATGCTCGCCTACACCCTGCATTTTGACATGCTTTATCACACGACCATGTGTGACGTGCAAGAAATTTACAAGATTTATCGTATACGAAATGAATATGGCATGGCCGATACCAATGAGGACATTGTAGAGTTCGTGCCCTATTGGGAAAATGAAATGTTCCCAAGCAGTTTGCCGGAGGTCAAGGTCAGCTTCTACAATAAGGTCAAACAGCAGGAACTCTATACCAGCTACGATATCTCGAAAAAATATCTGGTCATCGCATCCAACTTGCAGTTCAGTGAAGCCACCTTCTCAATTAAAATTCCCAAAGGACTGAAAAAAACGAAAATCCGGGAAATGCAAAGCGGAGAGAAGCTCGCTGTCAAACCACGGCAGGCCGAATTCAACTGGAAGCTGCCACCTTATGAATTCGCCATCTTCGAGGTCACCGGGGAACATAATGACCGCGGTGGTCACTGGTAAGAAATAGTGCAGGGTGCAGAGCAATACTCTTGACTTAACGCTTTGTAACCGCACAGACGAACTCAACTCCGTAAAGCTGACCTTGGCGTTCTTGGCGGTTCAATGACAAGGAACCAACCGCCAAGACGCCAAGAACGCCAAGCAATCGGAGAAAACAACAAGCCAGACCGAAATTCCGCTTGCAAGCTCATTTGTCAAAACAGCAACCCTGCAAATTTTCCGCGCTTTCCGGTTAAGCCGGCTGTGCCGGTGTGTTCTATGCAGTTGAGAGGTACTGCACATGTTAATTGTTCGTTCAACATGTAGTTGCGCCCTTGCGGAAGAACCGGCAGGGATGGTTCGGAGAATCCGGAATGCCGGAGAAATTTGCTCCTTTGCACTGGGAACTGGGCTGCAAGGCCAAACAAGGACAGCGCAGTAAAAATGCCAACCGCAAAGACAGGCACTGCCGGGTGTTCACGCGTAATGCCTTGCATCGAGGACGCAGGGAGAGCCGTGTGCTGGAAATCTGTACGCACGGTTCGACGAGGGCTCCGGGTAAAACCCCCGGATACTCTACTGTAATCTGCGGATAAAATGCTGCCTGAATACTTTGGGACGGGGTTGGCTATTTTTGGGAACCCTGCTCTGTGATCGATGGGACGGCTGTGGCTTGCTTTTATTATTGTTGCTTCTTTTGCTTGAAATAGCGCATATTCGGCTTGTTATTACCCTTGTCGGCACTATATTATTCCCGTTCTATTTTTAAGGGCGATTAGCTCAGTTGGTTAGAGCGTCACGTTTACACCGTGAAAGTCGGGGGTTCAAGTCCCTCATCGCCCACCAATTTTATTTATATTGCGGTTTGTTGCATGGCTTGAGGAGTATGATGAAAAAGATCAAGGTAACTATCTGGAATGAATTTCGCCATGAGAGTCAAGAATCCGATGCCGGTGCTTATATTCGCTCTTTTTATCCGGACGGCATGCATGCTGTTATAGCGAAAAATATCGCTGCTGATAATCTGGATATTCGCTGCGCCACTTTGAATCAGCCCGAGCAGGGTCTGCCCGAGGCGCTATTGCAAGATACCGAAGTGCTGCTTTGGTGGGGGCATGCCGCTCATAAGGAGGTCAAGGACACGCTTGTGGATCGTATCCAGAAGCGTGTACAGGCCGGTATGGGGCTGATCGTACTGCATTCGGGTCACTTCTCCAAGATATTCAAGCGCATGATGGGAAGCAGCTGTTCCTTGCGCTGGCGTGATGTAGGTGAGAAAGAAAGACTATGGTGTGTAGACCCCAGCCACCCCATAGCACAAGGCGTGCCGGAAACTTTCATGCTGCCATACTCCGAAATGTATGGCGAGCCTTTCGCCATACCCGATGACGGCAAAGTCGTCTATATGTCTTGGTACGAGGGTGGCAATGTTTTCCGCAGCGGTGTCTGCTTCCAGCGCGAATTGGGCAAAATATTCTATTTTGCACCGGGACATGAGACTTATCCCATCTATCATGATGAAAATGTCTGTAAAATTATCTCCAACGCGGTGTACTGGGCCGCACCGGCTAAGATTTTCCCGGAACGTGAGACGCATGAAAAGGTTCCTACTGAGAAAATCACTTCAGTTAAACCGGAACCCAAACTCTAAGGAATCGTTAAAAACTGAAATTTAAACACAGCCGTCCCATAGATTTCGGAGCGCGGTTCCCAAAAATGGCTAACCCCGTCCCAAAGTGTTCAGGCAGCATTTTATCCGCAGATTACACAGATGTACGCAGAATTTTCACAAGCCAAATTTCAGCAATATGATTTTTGCCACACTTAAATTATTGGTCAATAGTCAGATGAAGAAAAAATAACGCTCGTTTTATTGAACCTGAGCTTCAGTTGTCTGATCTTGCCGGCAGCCTCCATATCGAGCGGGGAAAAATCAAAAAATCGAAAATGGGTTTTTGAAAAAAGAGGTTTGCCCAAGCGTGAAATCCGGCTAAATATGCCGTTTTTTGCTGCCTATGGGATGAATGTGAAATTTAAATAAAAAACGGCCTGACAAATTAGCTTTGTCAGGCCGTTTAGCGTTCTGTGGTGGCGCCAGTTCTGTGGTGTGGCGCATACTTGCGCCACACCACACCCGATTCGGACGTCTTCTATCTACCTTTAGGAACAGCGGCTTTCTGCGTTTTAATGCTGGCCCTTGTTATTCACGGTTCGAGATCAAGCTGTTGTATCTCGTTGATATCTACGGGTTTGGTATTTCTTTCCCAAAACATACCATATTCATAGCCTTGAATACGGTGGTCGGTTTCAGCTCGTTTCAATCTTGCCAGAGCCCAGCAGCAGTATTCCCGGTTGATCTCTACACCGCAGTAGCGTCGTCCCAGTTTTTTGGCAGTAACTGCCGTGCTGCCGCTGCCCAGGAAAGGATCAAAAACCATGTCGCCAGGCTTAGAGCTGGCCAGAATCAGTCTGGCTAGCAGTTTTTCAGGCTTCTGCGTAGGATGTGCTGTGTTCTCCGGCATGGACCAATAGGGCACGGAAATGTCATCCCAAAAATTTGACGGGTGCGTCAAGCGAAAATTGCCTTTTTTTGATGCTAGCCAATCTTTGGGGCGGCCATTTTCCTTGTATGGCGCAATGACTTTACGGCACAGTTTTACGGTTTCCACGTTAAAATGGTAATTCTCATCCGGCGTGGCAAACCAGATATCCTCCGAGCTGTTTTTCCAATTTGCTTTGGCTCCACGTCCCTTTTCACGCTGCCAACAAATGCGGTTGCGTAAAATCAGATGTTCACTCAACAGATTGTATATATCGGCGCCATTGCGCCAGTCACCGCAAAAGTAAACTGTGGCGCCCGGCTTCAACAGCGGCAAAAGAGCCGGAAACCATAGGCGGAGCCAAGCGGAGTAAGAGTGGTCGCTTTGACGTGAAAAGCGCAGGCCGTGAAAATCCTTGTCCAGATTATAAGGCGGGTCTAAAATCAGCAGATCAACAAAGCCATGTGGGAAAAAGTTGATGACCTCCAGCAAATCAGCATTGAAAATCTGGTTATTGGCCTCTTCGACACAGACCTTGCTCTTTAATTCAGGTAGTTCAGCGGATAAAGCGGCAAGCTCGGCTGCATTTAGTTTCAAGGTTTTGTTGCGGGGAGAACTTGACATCTTTTAGCCTGTACTTGGATTTATGCACATGATTCGGAAAAGAAAAAAGGTTAATGGAAAAACCAGGAGAGAATTGCAGTTCACAGCCTTTGATCCATGGAAAGCTCCGGCAGCTCGAAAAATTTGGGTGCCTGAAATTTCAAGCTGATGTAATTTCTCTTAGATAAATTTCTGCTTTAATTGTTTCAGCTTGTCCAAGTAATATTCGATATTCTCATCCCTTTCGCCTGCTTTTGCTTGACTGAGAAGCTTGCTGTTATCAACTACTGAGACCTTTTTCTTGTCGCCGGTGACATAGAACTGCACCTGGTCGCCCTGCCTGTAGTTTTCACCGCTGGCGATGGCCAGCTCATAGGCTGCGCTGCGCCTGCCTTTACCCTCAGCCAGCTTCCTACTGTAGGCTTCCGGAGAAGTGGAGAGGTATTCGCTCTTACTCAGGTCTTTCAAGGGCAGACGGTGTTCTTTGATGTCTTTTTCATATTGGCTGTGCAGAGCTGGCATTTCCGCAGCACGTCCATGCAAAAGCAAAGTGAGCATTTCGCGCATATAGTTACGCTGGAAAGGCTCCAAACCACGTGACTTCAATGCCGCACCGGTAATGCTGACCTTGCCGTTTCGTTCCAAGAGCGCATAATTTTTGCTCTTGTAGGCGTACATGGCCAGGTATTCGGAGTCCAACTCCACTTCTATACCCTCCGGCAGTATGCTTTGCACCCGGCTTTGCATCTCGGCCATATTGTCAATGTCCTGTGGGGGACAGAAATAGATGCCATCAGTATCCATTTCAATGATTACGGCACCATTTTCCGCCAGATAGCGCTGCATTGTGCTGAGTATATCCCGCCCTTGAGCAGTAACCGCCCGAGCCATGTTATAGTCGTTGAAGGTGCCTTGAGCAAAGCCCAGATAGCCGTAGAAAGAGTTGATCAGTATCTTAAAGCTGCTCTGCAAAGCCTGATAGTAGTCACGTTGCTCGCCATCGGCATGACGCATGGCATCCTTGGCTTGCAGGCGAAAATCACGCAAACGTCCTAAAATACGGTTAAAGACGCCAATTTCGTCACTGCGCGGATGCATGTCGTTGGCCAAGATGACAGAGGGGTACAGACTTCTGACGTCTATGTGCCAGACATTGTTAAACAGGCCGGGCTCCACTGAAGCGGTCAATGCGCCTTGGAATTCCTGTGCGGCCTGAGGGGTAGGCAGGCTTTGCCTGGCCTGCATATACTCAGCGCAGAGCAGAGCGTCAATTCTGGTGGCATTGCCTCGACTCACGCAATTCTGATAGCTGAGAGGCAGAATTTGGGCTTGATAGAAATAACTGGGCGAGAGTAATTTGCTAATAGCATCCGTCTCACGCGCATCGTCAAGGGCATATTCCTTGAGGCGTTCGGGGTCTTCGGCAAACACTTGGCTGATTTCATCGCCATCCACATAAGTTCTGTCGTCAGAGGCCAACCCGAAGTATTTTGCTGCTGCTTTCAGCCCATAGCTGTCCATATCCCTTTGTACTACGTCATGCAGCATTACCAGCTGATATGTGTCAATGACATGTCTGCCATATATTTGGAAGCGTTCATAAGCGATGATGCGTTCGGCGGCATATAGCCTGGATGAGCGTGATTGCACGCCGCGTCCACCACGTCCCAGATTCAGCCCTATCCTATGGAGCCGACAGCGTTTTTGCAGGTACGGCAGGTCGAAATTAAAGATATTATGGCCTTCGATTACATCCGGGTCACGTTCTTGTACCAGTTTGATCATCTCTTCAAGCAGTGCTTTTTCCCCATGGTTTTCCGAGCTCAGGCAGGTTTCCCAGCCGCTGCTGTCACGCAGAGCAATCATGATGACCTCGTCACCTTCGCGTTCAGCGTGTGGGAAGCCGCCGGGCTGTGTGCACTTACATTCTATATCCAGTTGCAAGCGCTTAAGCTGGGGAAAGGTCATGCCATGAAATAAGCGCAGTGGCAACATGGTCAATAGCTGCTGGGTATGATCGGTGAAGAGGCGATAAGGCGCCAGCGCAGAACTTGGGGTTTGACCGGTGATTTTGCGCAGTTGTTTGATGGCGGCGTCATAAGCTGCCAAGTCCGGAAAGAAAACTAAACTGCGCAGACTGCCGGCGCCGGCCAGCTCTATGGTTTCCTGCCGGTTTTCTAATTGGCCGGCCAATTCCGGGCCGGCGCACAGGAGCCAAGGATGAAACGGCAATACTTCACTCTGTACTACGTCCGCAGACTGACGACGAAACAGTTCACAGCGACCGTACTCGTCAACCTCAAGGGCAACGATACGCTCTTCTCTGCTGTGCACCAATTGACCAATGTCCATAATACGATCTCCCGCAGCCTAATAAAATATGATTCCGGCAATAAGGACCCTGCAAGTTCAGATTCATTCTTATGCCGCACTAAAGCTTTCAATCTTAAGTAATTTCAAGTCTAAATTCATGCCCGTGATCTCACGATGGAATTCCTGTAGGAGGGTAGGCTGACCCTTGCTGCTCATGGCGTCCACCATCAAGGTGATACTATAGAGGTTGTTATCATGGTCGCAGGTGCTTTCAGCATTCTTCACGCTTGTGTCGGGACGTTGCTTGAAATAGTTGATAACACGGTGGTTCATGTCAGCAGATGTGGAGACAATGCTGAGTTTGAAGGTTATGACCCGACGCACGATGGTGATGAATTTTTTAGCCAGCAGTAAAATCAGCAACATGCCTGCACCCACAAGCGTAGCCTGCCAAAGCAAGCCGAAACCACAGGCCATGCCCAGGGCCGCTGCTAGCCACATGCAGGCCGCAGTGGTTAGGCCACGAACAAAAAGACCGGACTTCAGTATGGTGCCGGCACCAAGAAAGCCTATGCCGGAGACGATCTGCGCCGCAATGCGCCCGGGGTCCCCATAGGTGCCATGTACGTTATGCAGTGTGAGCGAGATCATGGTGAATAAGGCTGAGCCAACCGCCACCAGCATGTGTGTGCGCAGGCCGGCGGCACGGCCATAGATATCCCGCTCTATGCCGATAAGTGAGCCTAAGAACAAGGCAGTTAAGATGCGCGGCAGGAAAATTGACAGTGCCATATTTGTTTTTCTCCATAAAAGATTTATAGTTAGACTGGTCGCCGGTACGCTTTTAACCCTGCAATTGCTAACCTTTGTCATAATATAGCCTTACTAGCTAAAATTTATTCATGTCCAACCTGCAACGGAGTTCAAAAACCAGTCTATTTTCCCGTCTGGACTATCTTGCCTTGACGCTACAGCTTATTCTGCTTGCTGTCGGTGTAGTATTTATCTACGGTACTGGTGTTGAGATAGGTGGAGACCTTGCCAGCAAGTGGTACAAGCAGTTGCTCTGGATTGCATTGGGCTTGCTGGTCTATATTGCTGCTGCCGGCATAGACTATCGTCTTCTGGGTAAGGTTTCCGGCTTCATTTATCTAGCTGTGTTGCTCCTGCTTGGTTCGTTATTTTTCATAGGAGCCACCATCAACGGCTCGCGCAGCTGGATAGTGCTGCCTGGCCTGGGGCTGTTGCAGCCGGCCGAACTGGCCAAGCCGGCCACGCTGTTATTTGCCTCTTGGCTGGCCAGCCGACCGGCAGTGCGCAATAACAATTTCCCTGCTGCCATTCCTATTATGGCGGTGATTATGTTGCCGGTGCTGTTGATCTGCTTGCAGCCGGACTTGGGAACTGCCTTGGTTTTTATACCTTTCAGCGTGGCATTACTGCTGCTCTCCGGTCTGCGTTGGCGTTGGTTTTTTCTTGCTTTGGCGCTGGTGTTCTTGGCTTTGCCTCCGGCCTTTCATCTTATGGCACCGCATCAAAGGGAACGCATTAAGGTGTTTCTGGAACCGCCCAGCAAGGTCTTGCTGCTTGCCAGCAGTCCATTTGTCTCTGAAAACATAGAGAAAAAAATGACTGCCAAGTATGAGGCTTTCTTCGCGGTCAAAGATGGCGGATTGCGTGATAGCTGGAATGCGGAACAGTCATTACTGGCCGTGGGCGGTGGTGGGCTTTACGGCAAGGGCTACCTGAAAGGTACGCAGCATGTGTTGGGATACTTGCCTAAGACTGTGACCCCTACTGATTTTATCTTTTCAGTCATCGCTGAGGAGACTGGCTTTGTAGGCAGCATAGTTCTGCTCATTCTGTTTTGTTGCCTTATCCTCTGTTATTGCCGAACCGCACTTTTGGCCCGAAACAGCTTCGGTGCCAATCTGGCGCTGGGAGCTGCCGTGATCATAGCCACCCATGTTATTATAAACATAGGCATGACCGTGCAAGCTCTGCCCATCATCGGCATACCATTGCCCTTTGTAAGCTATGGAGGCTCGTTTATGATCTGCGTAATGCTGCTCTCCGGGCTGGTGCAAAATGTGCATGCGCATAGAAGACTGCCGCAAAATGAAGCCGACAACGAATGAAGCTCCCACAACATTGAAAGAACAAATGCGGCGTTTTTTCATGCCGGAGCTAAAAGCCTCCTACCTGCGCCGCTTGTTCTGTATCGCCCTGCTTAGTTTTGGCTTTTTCCGCTATGTCTGCCGCCCGGCATGGAGCAATGGGGTGAGCATGCTGCCCAGCATACAAAATCGGCAGATACTGTTTTTCTGGTTGACGGCATATTGGTTTTCTGACCCGAAAGTCGGCGATGTCGTAGTCATCAAAGTGGTTGGCAGCAAGGTATTCTTGCTGAAACGAGTGGTTGCTGTCGCCGGACAAAGTGTTGCCTTCAAGCAAGGCAAGCTTTATGTCGATGGCAAGCCGGAAGAGGCTTACTGGGCTAATCTGACCCCATGTGACTGGAACCTGCCCGAACGCATAGTAAGCGAAAAGCATGTCTTCGCAGTAGGCGATAATCGTAGCATGCCGCAAGAGCAACACCGCTTTGGCGAGGTGGAAAACAAACGCATTATAGGCAAAATCATACAGTTAAAAAAGCGGAAGTAATAACTGATTGTCATTAGTCATTTGTCAATGGCGGTCATTTTTGGTGCTTTGGTAGTCATGATCGACGGTGCGGGCATCTGTGGTACAATGATGTGACTGTCGAAGCTGTCACCTGTCGCCAAGCCATTGTTTTATAAACACTTGGCTGCGCTTAATCCTAAAGCTTTAAGCTTGAGCTAATAGAGTGCCATACCAATACGTTTCCTTGTAAAACGGACATATAATCATGTTGAGACAATATCGAGTTTTTGTTCCACTTATCCTGGTCGTGATAATAAGCGCTTACATGGCCTTCTTATTGCGACCCAGTGATAAAAGACGCATAATCAAGAACCTGAACCAGGTCTGCACCATACTAAGCAAGGTGGAAAACGAAAACCCGGCTTTGGTCGCTTTAAAAATGTTCGATTTTGCTCGCTTCTGTGCTGACCAGGTAAATATCGCTATTGCTGAAGCGCCGTTTAATGGCAACTATAGCAACGAAATGCTGATCAGCGACGCCAGCAGATATCGGGCTATGTGTGAAACCTTGACACTGACTATCTTGGACTACGAACTGGAATTAGAGGGCGATGATCGAGCTTATGTGCAAGGCACCTTAAAAGTGAAGTTGAGGGCGCTAGGAGAGGTGTACGAGGAAATGATACCGCTGCAAATACATTTGCGAAAATTCGAGCGCACCTGGAAAATAACTCGTGTGGAAGATGTGAAAGTCTTTAAGCAGTAGGCGGCTTTCAACGCGAGGGCCATCTGAGCAATCAGGCTTATTCAACATGGAGTGTGGCAATGTCATCTGCAGAAGAATATTTCATCTCGCCTTATTATGAAGCTTTGGAGCAGGGCGAGCTGCGCTGTACTTTGTGCCCACGGCAATGCTGCATCAAGCCCGGAGGCCTGGGACGCTGTCTGGTGCGCCGCAACTCTGAGGGACAACTGCAGAGCTTGGTTTACGGGCATCCTGCCGCCCTGCAAGTGGACCCCATCGAGAAGAAGCCGATTAGCTATTGGAAACCGGGCAGCCGCACTTTCTCATTGGGTACTTTTGGCTGCAATATGAGTTGTCTACATTGCCAAAACGAGCATCTTTCACGCTCTGGCTCGCAGCGCAGCCAGGAGTATCGCTACTTGTCACCTGCCGATATAGTGCGCTTGGCCAAGATGAAGAACTGCGCCAGCATCGCCTTTACCTATAACGAGCCTACCGTCTTTCAGGAATATGCCTTGGATATTGCCAAAGAGGCAAAAAAATTCGGCCTGGGCACCGTGCTGGTGAGCAACGGTCGGATCAATCCTGAACCAAGGCGGGAGCTTTATGAATATATCGATGCGGCCAATATAGATATCAAGGCCTTCTCTGAGGACTTCTACCGGAAAATCTGCGGCGCATCCTTGGCAGATGTGCTGGAGAGCTGCCGTCATTTGCGCCACATCAGCAATAGCCATCTGGAGATCACCAATCTGGTTATTCCAGGCTATAACGATGATCCGGCAATGATACAAGCGCTTTTGGATTGGGTGGAACAGGAGCTGGGCAAGGATACGCCGTTGCATTTCAGCGCATATTATCCGGCCGGTGGCTTCACAGCACCGGCTACTAAGCCGGATACCCTATACCGCATTGAGAGCTTGGCGAAACAGCGTGGATTCAGCAGGATCAAGCTGGGCAATCTTCGCTAAAAACTATGGCCTCGAAAACGCTGAATTTGGCGGCGCTGCTTTTCCAGGCATCCCAGGGCAGACCGGCCTTGCAGGCCAATTCGGATAACGTAGTCTCCAAATCCCAACCCAGCTCCGGTGCAACTTGTGGTAAAAATACAGCGCTGCGACCGTGTAAGGATAGGATCATGCCGTGACGACCAATGATGATATCCTTGTAGGAGGAAACTGAACGCTCAGGTGTCAAGGCTGATATCTCAATGACTATATCGTCAAGCTCTTTGGCGGTCAAGGGCGAGAAACGTGAATCCGAGAAAGCGGCATCTTGCGCCCTGGCAGTGACCGACTCGTACAGCGGCCTGAAGGCACGTATCTCGCCTATGCAGCCACGTAAGGCACCGGTGGAACGACGGTTCAAGGTGACAAAACAAGCCATCTTGCGGCGCATGTTTGCGCTGGCCTCCGCCGCAAAAGCATCAGCCGGGCATTCGCGGCGCTCCGTCAGCGCCCGGGTTATGGCACGTCTGGCAAAAGAAAGCAATAGTTTTTTGTCTTCTGCAGTCAACATAGTTACTCCTTTTTCGCTATTCTCGTGGCAGATATCCGGCGGCGGCCAGGTAGCAGACGAAGTTATTATCTCTGGGATTATCAGCGCTGTTGCAATAGTGCAGGAGACGGAGCCCGGCATCAGCGTCGAGCATATAGAGCATCAGTGCCAGGGCATAATGTCCACAGATAGTAGCGCCGCTCTTAGCTAGAAAATCCATAAATGCGTCAGGCTCCTGTTTTTGCAAAAGTGCAAAGGCCTGCAAATCCATCTTGCGCACCTGTTCCTGGTGTCTATTGGCAAAGGGTCGGTAGCCAAAATTGTCGCCATAGTGCGTGAAGTCGCTGCTAATCAGCAGCAGAGTATTGGCATCCCAGGCGCTTTTGATAGCTTTAGCCGCCGCACGCAGCGGTTCTACCTGCATGGTTCCTACAATCAGCGGCAAAATTTTGGCCTGTGGCAGTGCATATTGTATGAGCGGGTATTGAATCTGGGCGGCATGTTCGCCCAAATGTATGTCATCGCTGAATTTCAGTCTGAAAAGTCGGTCTATTTCTCCGGCAGCTTCTTGATCCAGCTTGCTTTCCCCCAAAGGCGTCTCTATGGCTGCCGCCTGAGCGGCACAAATCTGATTTGGCAAGTGCTGTCGATGACTGGGTGCAAGCACAATCACCCGCGAAAAATCTTGACCTTGAATTTCTCTTATCCCATATAGTGCACAGGATAATGAATAAACATAGCCGGCATGAGGTAAAATCAATAAGTTGACCGCCGTAGAGGATGCTTTAGCGGCAGGTAAAGCCGCTAAGCCGCTTTCTATCATCCGCCGCAAAGAGCCAGAATTGCCGGGATACCATCGTCCAGCCAAACTGGAAGGCAAAACCGACTGCGTAAAACCATCACCGGAAGAAAATACTTTCATCATAAGCAACTCCTCTGTTGGAAATATAACTCCTTAAAGCCGGCATAACAAGCCTATGGTCGGGTAATATAGGCAGTATCAGTTGAATTGCTTTGTTCGTTCGCACTACAGCTTCAATGTCGAGCTGGACAAGGAATCTATCCGCAGATTAAAAATTTTTGCTGCGCGCTGTTCTCAGATTTGATATTCAATCGATATAGAATTATGTTAGTCGTCAAGACAATCCATTTATTTATGCAGGCAGCAAAAGGTGCCGGTTACGCATTTACTGAGCTTTGTTGCTTCTTTTCAAGAACAGGCGAATGGTTCTCAAGTTAAAGCGGTCGCAGAATGGGCAGTAAGGAGCTGAACTAATGATTACAACAGAATTGTTTTCCTGGACAGCAGCAGTAGTTCAAGGCACCAGAAGCTCTTGTGCCGGCTGGGTTGGAGCACTTGCCTTGGCTGTCGCACTTGGAG
>JAAZKR010000022.1 GCA_012799725.1 Oligosphaeraceae bacterium
CAAAAATAGCTGATGCCTCAGTCTTTTGTAGCACTGGCTTAACGTGGCAACATATGGAACCTATAGCGTCAACACTCTTTATTTGACGCTTTGTAACCACACCGGCGACGCCACTTTGTAAAGTCGCCTTGGCGTTCTTGGCGGTTAAATGAAAAGGGGCAGCCGCCGGGAACAGCTGACACGCCGATCCGGCAAAATCATCATTGCCGTGCATCTGCCGCATGAAAAACGTGGCAGCTTCACGTTTTGCCGCAGTTTAACAGCTTGCCTTTTTCGATTAAGGCAATACGTTAAAAGGTTTACTTCAGTTGTTTCTTCCAGTTAGGGAACAGGCATGTTAAGTTCCGAAAAAAAAGTCATGCCTTTGCGTCGTTTACGTGTAGTCTGCCATGGCCATCCCGCGCTACGTCGCGTATCTTCACCGGTGAGTACGGTTACCGATAAGTTGCGCCGGCTTGCGCAATGCATGATCATCACGATGCGCGAGAACGATATTGTCGGCATTGGTCTGGCTGCGCCTCAGGTCGGGGTCAACGTCCGTCTGATCACCCTTGATATTTGTCTTGATTCCAAGGGTGGTTCGAATTTATCGCCCGGCGAGCTTTTGTTCAAATCGCGTATGCCTTTGGCCTTAGTTAACCCGGAGATACTCTCCTTTTCCGAACATTGCGACAGCGCTGAAGAGGGTTGTCTGAGTTTGCCCGGGGTTTCTGGGCACGTGAGGCGTCCTGAACGTATTCTGCTTAGAGCCAGTAGTTTAGATGGTGAGCAATTTCAGGTGGAATGCGCTGGGCTGCTAGCACGATGCTTGCAGCATGAAATAGACCATTTGGACGGCAAGCTTTTCTACGAACATCTAAACAAGGCTGAGCAAAAAGCTGCCGCCGATACTATGCGCGTTCTGGCTCGGCGCGAACGAGCCCTGATGCAAAGATAAGGCCGAGTTCGCAGCAACGCGCAAATGCCCGACAGCCCAAGTTTCATACCGCTTAATTGTAGTATTGCATAATGTCTTGTCAGATCGAACAACCAGAGTCACGACCTAATTCCGGGTTGCCGCCCGTGATGTCGTACTGGCATCTGCTGATCACACTTTTCATACATCCGCGCTATGGCAATCATCTGGCTCGGCGCAGCCGCAAGTATTGGCGCGGTATTTTTATGCTGCTGCTGATCACAATTGTCGGTGCCGGTGTAAAGGCAATGTCGACCTTGCCTCAGCTAAGTTCGAATCTGCGTGAAATAGCAGCTTTCCTAAGTGCTGAACTCGGTGATATCAGCTTTGTTGACAGCAAGATTAAATGGAGCAATGAGTTGGAGGAGCCGGTTTCAAAACGGCTTGGTAATCTTCGCGTCGATGTGTTGCCGAAGGATAGTGACGAACAGCGTAGGCAATTGGCGCTTAATCCTGGTAAAAATGGCGTAATTGTGACTGCAGATGGGGTTGATTTCTGGATACGGTATCGTGGTTCCGAACAGCAAGTGCAGACCGTGCCGTTGTTGACGCCCAAGCTCATTGACGCCTTAAGCAAAACCAGCTGGGCGGGCGAAAGCCCACCAGTTTTTAGTGGCGACGGATTGCAAAAATATATGCAAATTCTAAGCTTCGCCCTGCTGCCTGCGCTGACCCTGTCATACTCGCTGTCAATGCTAGCCTGCATCGTTTTTTTTGTTTTCTTCTTTGTCGTTATGATGTTTCTAAGCCGACAGAGCGGTACGCTATCCGAATATCTGGCGGCAGTGACTCATTGTTGCATTCCCCCATTTCTAGTCGCATCGCTTTACAATATCTTCCTGCCGGCTCTGACCGGCTTCGAAAATGTCTTTGGTATTATCTTCCTGGTCTATCTTGGATTCATGTTTGTTGAAGACAAATGGAGCAGACCCGAGCCGAATAGAACGTGAGTCCCGCTTATCCACATGGCGGGCGGAAAACATCTTGGGCTCAAAGAGATGAACAATGCAAAAATGCTATGTGTCATTACTTGGAAATTCATTAAAGTCGAATTTTGCTCACGAACTTAGCCGAAGAGGCTCGCCTATGCGTAAGGAGTATACATATGGCAGAAAGAGAAGGTTGGCTTAAGGTAGCTTGGCAATTCCTGGTCTGGTGCGCCGGCAAAGCCATGGAATTTATCCATTTTTGCCTGGATAAGCTACTGGCTGAAAAAGTCACTTTTGACTTTGGTGTCGCTGCATCCATCATTTTGATTACTACTCTGCTTATCGGTTCGGGCTGCTGGGCAGCCTCGATAGCTATCAGTCGCAGACATTCTGGCCTGCTGCATTTTGTGCTCGGACTTGTCTTTCCGATAATTCATCCTTTTACTATCATGTTCGGTATGGATTTACACGGCGAAAGGGCCAGGCGTAAAAAGCTGGCAGCAGAACAAAGAAAGAGGGAGCAAGCCGAAGTGGAAAAACAGCGCATGCTCGAGATTCAAGGTGCACACAAAACGGAAGAGCAAGGCGAGGAAAGCACGGAAGACACGGAAAAGAAAAAGCGCTTTGATAAAGCCTATTTTGAGAGGATAGCGCGCGACAAAAGTGGCGAAAATGCCGGCCCTTGGCAGGTAGGCTTCGGCGACGACGATATCATCGTGCAGCAAATCCTGGAAGTGCAGGACAATCTGCTCTTGGTCGAAGTCACCGGCAGAGAAGGAAAAAACGAAAAGCTGCGTATCCCCTATAACCGCATCGATTACTGGACAAATTACTATTAGTCACACGTCAGGAAAAGAAGATTTTATGTTTGAGGCAGTAGAAAGCTCCGCTTCGTTAGCACAACTGGAGCAACAAGTCCTGGATTTCTGGGAAAGCGAAGATATCTTTGCCAAGTCGATCGAGCAGAGGCGCGACGGCAAGGCTTATGTTTTTTATGACGGCCCCCCCTTTGCAACCGGGCTGCCGCATTATGGACACTTGCTGGCCGGCACTATCAAGGATGTGGTGCCGCGCTATCAAACTATGCGTGGACGCTATGTCGAACGTACTTTCGGTTGGGACTGTCATGGCCTGCCCATTGAAAGCTTGGCGCAGAGTGCCTTGGGATTGGCCGGCGCGCCGGCTATCAAAGCCTGCGGCGTAGAGCGTTTCAACGAACAATGCCGCTCCATGGTGCTGACCTATGTCAAGGAATGGGAGACGACAGTGAAGCGCCTGGGACGCTGGGTGGACTTCGAGAACGGCTATAAGACAATGGATCCGACCTTCATGGAAAGCATCTGGTGGGTCTTTAAACAGCTGTGGAATCAAGGGCGTATCTACAAGGCGCATCGTATTATGCCCTATAGCTGGAAACTTAATACCCCGCTCTCTAACTTCGAAGCCAACAGCAACTATCAGGATGTGCAGGATCCATCAGTGACTATACGCATGAAAATGCTTTCGCTGCCGGAAGGATTGAGCCTGCCAGATGAGATCACATGCTACTTACTTGTCTGGACTACTACACCCTGGACTCTGCCTAGCAACTTGGCAGCCTGTGTCGGCCCGGATATAGATTATTGCTTGGTGCAGGATGGTGACAGCCAAGTAGCGTACCTGATGGCCAAGGCTAGACTGGATGCCTACTACAAGGAGAAAAGCGAGTATAAACTGCTGGCAGAATTCAAAGGCAGCGAGCTGGCAGACCTGAAATATGAGCCTATCTTCGATTACTTTGAGCAAGAACGCCCCAACGCCTTCCGTATCTTGGTTGACAAATTTGTCAGCACCGAGGACGGTACCGGCATAGTGCACATGGCACCGGCTTACGGCGAAGATGACTATAGGATTTGCAGCGCCAATGGCATTGAGTTGGTTGATCCATTGGACGAGGATGGCAAATTCACCGCAGAAGTGCCCGACTTTGCAGGGCAGCTCTGCAAGGATGCTGACAAGGAGATCATACGCCTCCTGAAAGACCGTGGCAAGCTTATACATCATTCCACCATAGTACATAGCTACCCATTCTGTGAGCGTACCGACACACCGCTTATCTATCGTGCTATTGAGGCTTGGTATGTGCGGGTTGAGGATATGCGCGAGCGCCTGCTTAAAAGCAATGCTCAAATAAGATGGATGCCGGAATATGTAGGCGAAAAGCGCTTTGCCAATTGGCTGGCCGAGGCCAAGGACTGGAATATCAGCCGCAATCGCTTTTGGGGCTCCTGCATACCGCTGTGGATCAATGTCGAAGATGAAAATGATATTATTTGCGTAGGTTCAGTAGCTGAGCTGGAGGAACTGTCCGGCTGCAAGGTGCATGATCTGCATAAACAGTTCGTAGATCGAATCGAGATCAGGCGCGATGGCAAGCTCTATAGACGCACTCCCGAAGTGCTTGACTGCTGGTTCGAGAGCGGCTCCATGCCCTACGCTCAGCATCACTACCCCTTCGCAAATAAGGAAAAAGTAGAAAATTCCTTCCCAGCTGAGTTTATCGCCGAGGGACTGGATCAGACAAGGGGTTGGTTCTATACTCTGATCGTGATCTCCACTGCACTTTTTGACCAGCCGGCCTTTACTAATGTCGTTGTCAATGGACTGGTGCTTGCTGAAGACGGCAGGAAAATGTCCAAACGCTTGCAGAATTACCCTGATCCCATGGAGGTTATCAATAGCTACGGCGCTGATGCCTTGCGTCTCTGCCTGCTGGGTTCGCCGGCAGTGCGTGCCGAAGACCTGCGTTTCAGTGAAGCCGCGGTACGTGAGATTATGCGCACCGTGCTGTTGCCGCTGTGGAATGCATATAGCTTCCTGGTGACTTACGCCAGGGTAGATCGCTGGCAGCCATCTTCAGATGCGGATATCGCACCACAAAAGCCCGCTCATGTGCTGGATCGCTGGATACTCTCCAGGCTGGCCGCCCTCACTATAGATATGCGTCAGGCCATGGACAACTATGACCTGCAAAAAGGTGCCACCCGTTTCACCGCCTTCATTGAAGACCTTACCAACTGGTATATACGTCGTAGCCGCCGCCGTTTTTGGAAGAGCAGCAGCGACAGCGACAAGCAAGAGGCCTATCAGACCCTGTATTATGTGCTTTTGACCTTCTGCAAGCTGGCATGCCCATTCATTCCTTTTATCACAGAGAACATCTACCGTAATCTACGTTCTGAGCAGATGCCGCAATCTGTACATCTCTGTGACTATCCGGATGCCAGGGCGGAGGATTGTGATGAGGCGCTTAATCTGTGTATGTCTCGTACCATGCGCGCCGTATCCCTGGGGCGTTTTCTGCGTTCGCAGACTTCCCTTAAAATTCGCCAGCCTTTGGCTAGAACGCTATTGGCCTCAGCAGATGCTGCGGTGCGCCGGGACTTGGAATCCATGTCTGACATCATCGCCGACGAACTCAACGTGAAGGAAGTCTTGTTGCAAGCTGACGAGCAGGCGTTGGTCGAGCTTAGCGCTTTGCCTAATCTTAAAAAGCTGGGCCCCAAATATGGGCGCAGGCTGAAAGAACTCAGTGCCTTGATAAGCGCGTTGGACAACGCGCAAATCACCAAGCTGATGAACGGCGAAGAACTCAGCCTGCAATTTAACGATGGCGAGAGTATTGCGTTGAGCTTGGATGATATTCTGGTACGGCGTCAGGAACGCGAAGGCCTGACTGTAGCCAACGAAGAGGACATTACTGTTGCACTTGATACTCGCTTGAATGAGGCTCTGATTACAGAGGGCTGGGCTCGCGAGTTGGTGAGCAAACTACAGGGACTGCGTAAAGAACTGCAGTTCGAGGTTACTGATCGTATCCATGTCGAGTTTTTTGGTCCGGAAGAGGTACATAACGCCATAGAGGATCAAGGGGGCTATATCGCCAGTGAAACCTTGGCATTGAGCTTGAAGCCCTCCCGAAAGCCCTGCTTGCACGAGGTGGAGATGAATGGCATCAAAGCCAGCTTCAACTTGGAAAAAGCATGAATTAACGCTTAGTTCAACCGTTTTATCGGCATATTGCCGATTCATAGTTATATTCTTTGCAGAACAGAACGGTAAAAGCTGCGTTGATCGCTTTGCTGTTGGCGAATTTACTTGACGCGACAGCTTTTGCTTTATAAATTCAATTGCGAGGAAGCAAAATGCCTGCTATTTATACTTGTCAGTCATGTGGTGCACAATATAGCTCGGATGCTAGCGGAGCTACTACGCAATGTCCAAAATGTCGGCAGGGAATAAAACCGGATAGTTCCGAATCGACTGGGACTTTTGTGCGTAGACCTCTGCGCGTAGCGCAGCCGGCACAACCCGGCGTACCAAGTCCGAGCGGCGTTGCTGCTGCGCCGAAAACCGATATTGCGGGCAGGGTGGCTGCAGCGACAGAAACCGGACTGCGTGTTGCTACTGCGCAGCCGGTGGTTAATCCGAATCTGCCTGGAGAAACCGCTGCTCACGCTGGCGGCGTTTATCCAGGCAGTGCCAGCTTTGCCCAAGAGATGGAACGCATGGTGGAAACTGCCAGACGGCAGGCAGAAAAAGAGATGGAGTTGGCATTGAAGGCCGCCAGCCTGAAAGCCGAGCAGGAACGCCAGCAAATATTAGGTCAAGCCCAACAAGAGGCCGCTGCTCTTAAACAAGCAGCTGAGGCAAAACTGCAAGAGGATATTGCCGCTCAGCAAAAGGCAGCGCAAGCCAAGCTGGATGAACAGTTGGCAGAAACCAAAAAGAATATTGTTGAGCGCTTGGAAAAGGAAATACAGAAGAAGCGCGCCGATGGCGAAAAACAGCTGGAGCATGAACTAAAAGAAAAACGTGATGAGGCTCAGAAGCTGCTCATAGAAAAGGCACGTCAGGCTGCCGAGGAAGCTAAGCAGAAAGTCAAGGAAATGCTGGCCGAGGGCGAGAAAGATGCCCAACAATTGCGTGAAAAGGCCGAAAAGGCTCTGGCTGACGCTGAAAAGAAGGTTGAGGAACTGGCTGCTGAGTTAAAAAAGAAGCGCGAAGAGTTTGAACAGCGCATGCAGACTGAAAGCGCAGCGGCGCAAGCAAAAATGCAAGAAAAGCAAGCTGCCTTGGAAAAAGAGAAAAAAACGCTTGCAGATGATGAAAAACGCTTGATTGAACGCCGTGACGAACTCAAAAAAATGATTTCAGAGGCGCAGGCTTCCGGTCTGAAAGTACTCTCATTGAGCGATGAAAAGGAAGAAGAATATGAAAAGAAGCTGGAGCAGTTGCGCACGGAATTAAGCGAACAGGAACAGCGCCTGGCACAACAGCATGGCAAGAAGATGCAGGAAGCACAAGCGACATTTGAGCGGCATTTGTTGCAGCAGCGCAAGTCTGAAATCGATGCTGATGCCGGCAAGAAGAAGCTGCAAATGATTGAGATACACGCCGTGGTTCTGATCTGGTTCTATGCCCTGATTATGGGTTTGCGCAACGACGGCTGGCAGGCCTATCTTTCCTGGGCGGCGTTGCTCCTTATCAGCGTTGGCCTGATTGTACTGTTTTATCGTCTGAGACAAGCGTTGGCGTTCTTTGTGAAAAAAGCGCCCGCACCGGCAGCTGCGTCAGCTACAGCAGCGACGGCTACTACGGAAACTAGGACATTTACCAATATGGTGGCGGCAGGCAAGCCTGGCGGCGTTAGTTTGCGTCCAGGCGGCAGCAATCTTAAAAAGCCCGGCGCTTCGATGTCCCTTGCAGGGAAAAAGATATCTAAGCCTGGCAGCATTAATTTGCGTCCGGGAGACGGAAGCGGAAAAAAGACAGAGAAGTCGGCAGGCACCGCAGAAAACAAGAGCGCAGCCAATCTGAAAGCGGAAAGCTCAGAGGATAAAGGCGGGGAAAAGATTAGCTCATCTGATGCCGAAGAGCGGAAACCTGCGCAAAACACCCCCGACAGCAAAAAGCAGGATGACAACGGCAAATCAGCTGATAAAAAGGATTAAAACAATCCGGCGGTGTCCGTTAAATTCCCATAAGCGCCAATTTGTTTTCATGTCTTGATCAAGTTTCAGTGCCCCGCATTTGTTTGGCGGTGAAAGAAAAAAGATAACCGCAAAGAACGCATAACCGCAAAGACCGCAAAGAGCGCAAAGATAACCGCAAAGAGCGCAAAGAACACGAAGAACACGAAGAACACGAAGAACACGAAGAACTTGGCGCGGACTAACGTCCACAACCTATTTTTTTAACCACGAACCACACGAACAGGCACGAAAATTTTTTATAGGGTTTGTTGCTTCGACGGATGGGATTGCACGCGAATTTGCAGTCTAGTTGGTTGTTTTATCTGACAGATCAGCGGATTGGCGTAACGCATTACGCCGTAGGCGTTTACCCATGCTTAACCCCAGACTTTAGTCTGGGGTGAGGAACCCACCCAACGGCAGTGCCTTGTAAAGGCACCACAATCAGACGAAGAAGTGCTTATATGCCAATGACTTGAAGCTTTCTTTTCAGAAAAATCTTTCCCCAAAAAGAAGATTTTGGGCGATAATAGCACGAAAATTTTATAGGGGTTGCTGGCTTACTTGCCATCGCGTCCGTTGCTGTATCCGGGACCTCCGGCGGCAAGATAACCGCCGGATGCGCCATGTTCACTGTCTGTCACCCAAAACGAATACAAGTCACCGCGTTCCATGGAGAAACGGAATTTTACGGGTTTGCCCGCCAATGTTTTCAACGACGCATTGCGCCATGAAATTTCCGCACAGGTTGAATTGCCGTGATATCCAATGCATTCATCCTTGGAAAATCCGGGGAACACGCTTCCGTCTTCCTGTAGGCATTCGGCGAATAATATACTGCCGGCCGTATTGGCGTTGACAAACAAACGTCCGCCGGAAAATTGCAGTTTGCGCGTTGTCACATTTGCCTGGTCAAATCCAGCGTGAAGTGAAACAAATCCATCCCGGCGCAATTTTGCCAGCCCCACCGCGCCGTTGGAGTACATGCCGCCGCAAGTCCAGTCTTTATGCTGTGCGCGTTTGGCGTCTCCGGCATATGCTGAATAATAAATCCAAAGTTCATCTCCTACCACGCAAAGCAGGCCGGGCGTGGACTCCACATATCCGTATTCCCATGAACCTTCCTCGCGGCATGCCGGAATCAGCACTTCGCGATCGGGTCTTGCCCAGTGAAAACCATCGCGACTATAAGCGGCATACAATTCGGTCAATTTTGGTCTGCCGTCTTGTTCTCCATAGCAGTTGGGCGGTCCCTTCAATATCTGGAAGAACCCAAGCATGATACTCTCATAAGGAGCAGCGTCAAGATTGTATAACTCCGGCGGCATGGTAGTTCCGTAATCGTAACAATCCGCGCCCGTCCAGAACGGCAATTCCGCAAAATCCCATTCGCCCGACCGGTAAAAATCAGAATCTTCCCAATAGGAGCGGCAACGGTTGCGTGGGGGTATCCATCGGCGGATACTCTGCACCCATTTCCGGCGGAACGGATTGTAAAACATGGTGCTGCGGTCGTCCATTTTTCCGGTCAACCGTGGTTCGGACCAGTGGATTCCGTCTGCGGAAACACGCATTTGCCCTCTTTCATCCGGTGCCGCTCCGTTAACCTCGCGGATCATCAGCTTGAACCGTTCGTCCTCCGATGTTGCGTCATGATCAAGCCATACGGTTCCTGAATCCGGGGAAATTCCCGGCAGAATCAGATTTGTACCGGGCACGACATCAAGCTTGGGGCGCTCCCAATGTATGCCGTCATGACTGAATGCATAGGCAAAATGTTTGACATAACTTGCGATATACCACATTTTGAATAATTTGTCTTTATCATCGTAACAGACCCCACCGCATTTTGGGATGGTGCATGGCGCAAATTCGGCGGCGTTTTCATATTTTGTCTGTGGGAAGAATATGGGATTACCGGGATATTTCACCGCACTGTGAAATTGACGAACCATGCTATTGTATTCGATCAGAAAATCATCAACAAAAAGCTGGCGTCCGCAATCAATGAAGATCACCTCCGGGACTTTCTCCAAATACGGGACGCGCATTGGCTGAAAACAATTGTGTTTTTCAGTTTTCGGTGGCCACTGATCCGGCAGGACAATTCCGTTGTATAAGCGTTCCACTTTCTTTCCCTTTCCGTATAACTTGAGATCGCCGAGTGTTGTCTAAAACAGACACGACAATAAGCTACCGCTTTCGCCATTTTTTACAAATAGGATGAACGAAAGCCGGAAAACCACGTACTCCTGAGACAAAAAAAAGCCCCGCAGGATTGCGGGGCGAAGGAGTTGGCTCCGGCAGCTGGGCTCGAACCAGCGACCAAGTGGTTAACAGCCACCTACTCTACCGCTGAGCTATGCCGGAATAATATGTTTTACAGAAAAAATTGGCTCCGGCAGCTGGGCTCGAACCAGCGACCAAGTGGTTAACAGCCACCTACTCTACCGCTGAGCTATGCCGGAA
>JAAZKR010000155.1 GCA_012799725.1 Oligosphaeraceae bacterium
AAGGCCGGTGCCAGGCGCATGATGCTGCCATTGCCTTGGGAGTCTTCATGACCATTGACTAACTGCTTCCGGGCGCGGATGTTGTGGCAGGCATATGCTGTGGTATTGCCAATATCGAAGGCTCGCGGCAGACTCGACCAGAAGCCGTCCTGGTACCAACGCACAAAATTATTCGCGATATCAACAAGATCATAGCGTTTCAACCGGACAAAGCTTTCCGCGATGCAGAAGGCCATCGAGGAGTCATCAGTCCAGTAACCCGGCGGCGTTGAAAAGAGGGCGCAAGGCTCCATCTCCGTGATGTAAGGATGCTGATCTTTTTCAGTAAACTGTATAGGGGAGCCGAGGCAGTCCCCGACAACCAGTCCCCAGAACATCCCTTTGAAACGGCTCCTGGTCAAATTCGCCATGGTCTTCCCCCCCATGTTCAGGGAAACTTGAAATATCCTTTTTGCTGCAGTTGCTCGATTGCCCAGGGCAGCAGACCCAGCTCGAAGAGCAGGTCCAGAATGGTATAACGCTTCCGGATCATTCCGGCCCCCCAGATTGCATCGGAAAATTGCTGCCGATCCACCCCGATTTCTCCTGGCTGTACCGGACAATCGAGGGTCTCGAGGCGTCGTTTGAGTTCGCGGAAACTGAGCAGCTGCCGACGCACTCTGCGGGTCATTTGCGGCCAGTTCTGAAAAATCATCTGGCGTCGTTGCTGCAATGCTTTTCCAGTCAGGAATTTATCCATGGCCACCTGCCTTACTTCATCGAGGCAGGAGAATCCTTTGAAAATAGTGAGGATTTGCTGTTCGCGCTCGGTTGCTGTCATCGGCGGAATGTTTTTCATGGTTTGTTTCAGCAAGGGCAGCGGCATGGCAAAGGTTTCCTGCATCAGAGCCGTGGCCATCAGCGTGCCAACCCCGACTTTATAGCCATGCGATGGGGAAGCGCCCTGGTATTTGAGATTCTGCATTTCCCAGATATGGCTGAAGAGATGTTCCGCTCCCGAGGCCGGGCGGGAGTCCAGAAAATACTGCATGGCAAAGCCGGTAAATGCCAGGCCGGCAAAGAGGTGTCCCACGGCCTGGCGGTCGCGCTGTAAAAGCAGTTCCGGCGCCTTTAGCCACCGGCGCAGATTCTTCTGTACCATGTTCCAGGCAAAGCGGTCGATCCGATGCTGTTGCAAAAGATCGGCGATATGCCAGTCTGCCCCGGCAGTCAGTTTGGCGGCCAGATCCGCATAGCCGCCGGCCAGCATGGGCATGGGAGCCTCGGCAAGAATATTCAAATCGGCCAAAATCGCTTTCGGGGCAGGGCAGGGCATTGTTTTTTTATAGCCATTCACCGTTAGAGCTGCCCCAGCAGAGGTGTAGCCATCGACGGAGGGGGCGGTAGCCAGGCAGAGATAGCCATCACAACCAGCTTCGAAGCTGGCACGCTTGACAAGGTCATTGATGGTGCCGGAGCCGACCGCGATTGCATTGCAATTACTAAAAGCTGGCACCAGCTCCTGAACATGGGCATAGTCCGCATGGAGTTCCGGTCTTGCCGGAAAGATAAAGGGCTTCTTGCAGCGAAAGCCTTCTTGCTGCAAGATGCTTGCAGTCTGTTCGCCGGCAACTTCCCAGGTAGTTTCATCAGCAACGATGATTAGTTCCTTGTCAGTCCAGAGCTGCCGGATGACCTTCGGCAATGCATCAAAAACATCAAACCCGATCTGACAAAGCTGGGTGCTGATCCCAGATGGAATATCAATCTTTGACATGGAAAATCCTTGCTTTTTGCAATACGAAAAAATAATGCCGTCAAAATGATTTTCAAGCAGAACTTGGCGTGGGCACCAGCCCACAACCCATTTTTTAACCACGGAAAGCACGGAAAACTCGGAAAATTTTGTAGGGTCGCTGCTTCGATGGATGGAATGGCACGTGAATTTGCAGTCTAATTGGTTGTTTTGTCTGACAGATCAGCGGATTGGCATAACATATTACGCTGTAGGCGTTTACCCATGCTTAACCCCAGACTTTAGATAATGTTCGGCTTAGGAAAGTACGGTAGCAGGGGAAACGCGCAAACTAAAGTACGAACTGCAAGTTCGGCCTGGACGCGCGCTGTTTCCCCTGTGATTTTTCAGGGAGCGACCCTGGAAAATCATTTTACCGTATATCAAGTGGCCGGTTCTGTCAATAATGAAAACATTATTGCCTACTGGAGCCACTGGATACCAAAAGAAA
>JAAZKR010000156.1 GCA_012799725.1 Oligosphaeraceae bacterium
AAATAATTACCATTGCAGCACCCGCCCGGTGGAGAGAGTCAGCTACAACGACATTCGGGGTAGTGATGCCGGCTCGGGCTGGCCGGCCAACAATGCAGTTGATGACGACTCCTTCCTGGGACGGTTGCGGGCCAAAACTGGCCTGGACTTTGATCTGCCCACTTCAGCGCAATGGGAATACGCCTGCCGAGCCGACACCACCACCGCCTTGAACTCAGGGATGAATTTGACTGCGGCAGAAGAGGGATGTAGAAACATGAACAAGGTCGGGCGATATTACTTCAATAGCGTCTCGAATCAGCCAGGGTATGATAGTGATACATCATCCGGCACCAACAAAGTTGGCAGTTATAAGCCGAACCAGTGGGGGCTGTATGACATGCACGGCAACGTATATGAATGGTGCCTAGACTGGGCCTGCGAGTATTCAACGGAGGCAGTCACAGACCCCATGGGCAATGCCGACGGGGAAAATCGCGTCGTCCGAGGCGGCAGCTGGGACAACTTCGCACGCAACTGCCGTTCGGCATACTACAACATCGTTAAGCCGTCGGGACGGTACAGGTTTTTGGGCTTCCGAATCGTGACGCCAATTCCATAGTCCTTGCCGCCTTATACAACCTATTTTTAACCACGAAAGGCACGAAGAACCATTGAAGTCCTTCGTGCCTTTTCGGTTAAGCCGGCGCCGGCTATGCCGGCGTGTTCCGTGCAATTGAGAGGTACTGCACAGGTTAACCTGAAAAAGCAGTTGACTTCCCCCCCCCCTTTCCGGCAATCAGAACCTTCTTCCATTTTTATGGCGTGCCACAGGGGCTCTAAAAAAGATTTTTTAACCACAGAAAACGCGTAAAAACGCTTAAAACTTATAGGGTTGCGGCTCTGACGGATGAAATTGCATGCGGATTTGCGATCTAGTTGCTTGTTTTATTTGGTAGATCATCTTCCGGTATAACGCATTGTGCTATAAGCGCTTACCCATGCTTAACCAAGCCTTGGATGAGGAGCCTGCCCAAAGACCAGTGCCTTATAAAAGCGCTATAATCACTTAACCCAACTTCCCTGGAGAAGCGCCAAAACAAGCGGTGCACTGCCTGATTTAGTTTCTACAAGATCCATTTCGGCAACTGCCGGAACAGCCTCAGCAGTAGCAATTGATCCAGGATGATGTAAAGTGATTGCGGTATATCCGTCATTAAAGCCTTGCAGATTTTTCCTTTGACTTTAATCCTTCCGTCGCGGATTTGCTGCAGTTGTTTCAATATCAGGCTAGAAATTCAGATCAGATACGTCTTCTCGACTGGGCCAAGCAAGTTCTCTTCTGGTATTCCAGGAATCCGAACCAGACATGATGTTCCTTTCGGCAGTATCAGTGAATACTCCAGAACTTCGCCGATTCTGCGCCATTTGGATATGATTTCACCCTTGTTGGTCTTTCTGCTGCACTGGAAATGTTCCAGGGATGGCACAGCCTTCGGTGCCCAGATCAGCTTGCCCTGATCATAGACCAGACCCCCCAGATGCTCAAAACACCAGTTTGGCGGATCTCCAAACATGATATGATTGCGGGACCACAAGCCGCTCCAGGTCTCCCACAACGTAGTAGCTCCGGCTTTGACCCAATATCCCCAGCCAGGATATTCCTGCTGAATGAACAATTGCAGCGCATCATCAGCATAGCCTTCCCGCGCCAAGGCATGCGGCACATATTTTGCTCCCAGAATGCCGAAATCTACCTTATGCTGATTGGCACGCACTTTTTGCACCAATCGCTCTGCCACCTTGCAGCGTTCATTATTATCCACCAAGTCAAAATACAATGCGCAGCCCAGCGAAGTCCAGGAATCATCGCCGTAGCTGCCGTCGCCATGGTAGAATTCACGGTTAAATGCCTTCCGTACCTGCACCGCCAAGTTAGAGTAATAATCCACATCGTTATTTTTTTCCAGCAGAGATGCAAAAAATACCATCTTATTCAGCATGTCATAGCCACAGGCCGTCGAGGTTATCACCGTTGGCGTAAGCCTGAACTGCTCAACTGGGCACCAGTCCCCCAGTCCCCAATACAGTAAATTTCCACGGGCCATCTGCCTGCAGAAGTCCAGATAACGCTTCATATTATCGTAATAGCGGTCGATGTACTTGCGTTCTCCTGTAAAGCGATAGATTTCATATGGCAGGCTGAACATCACCATATCCCAGGCAGGTCCGGAACCCCAGTTATAGCCCCAGCTGCCCGAGGGTGCCACACAGGTTATCTGGCCATTTACACGCTGGCCATCTACAACGCACTGTAAGAAATGGGCATAATCTTCTACCATATCATAAAGGAACAACCCGGTATTGCAGCTCAGCTGCACGTCCCCAGTCCAACCGGCCTTTTCGCGATGTGGGCAATCGGTTGGTATTCCTACAAAATTAGATTTAAGGCTATTGCGGGTAAGCTCGAGCAGACGGTTCAAAACCGGGTTGGATGAAGAAAAGTCGCCTACAGCAGGAAAATCGTTATGGATCTGGCAGGCCTGAATCTTTTCGATTTTAATGTCTGGATGTTCAGCTCGTACCCTTACATAACGGAAGCCATGCCAGGTGAAGCGGGCGTGTATTCTATCCAGGCGTCCAGCCTCGCCTGCGGTGAAGCGGTCTTCTTCAAATACTGGGGTGTTTGCGTGACTATGGTTATATTCCCGATCCAGATCCCCATTATCCCGAAGCATTTCGCCATATTCCAGGATCAATGTCACTCCTTTGGGTGCAGAAAAAGTGACCTCACACCAGCCAGCCATTCCATAGCCAAAGTCATACACTGTCTTGCCAAAGGTAAAATATTTTTCACTTATGGGGTCAATGCGTTTGACTATGCGGCAGGGATGTCCCTGCTCCGGCAACATCGAACCTCCCGGGGGATTGCAATACTGAGCCGTGTCCCAGTCCGAATCGTCCATAGTCGTGTCAAAGATGTTTTCCGGTTCCAGGCGGGCATCAAAAAACTCGCCTCGCCTGACTGAATTGTAAACCACGCCAGATGTATGAACCTTCCAGGTGCCATCACTACAAAGTATCAGTTCATTATCGCAAAGCAGATAGGTCATGAATTTAGGGAAATCGCGGTATGGGGCATTGTCAAGGTTGGCATAATCCTTTTCCCAGCAATTGTAAAATCCGTTGCCAAGCAAAACCGCCATGACATTCTTTCCGGGCTTTAACAGGGGAGCCACGTCATAAACGGTATAATTTATATGACGGTCAAACTGACTCGGCGCCGGACGCAGCACACGCTCAGGATCCGGCATCTGCCCATTGATGTACAATTCATAGAATCCTGCCCCGGAAAAATACAGTTTTGTGCTTTTTGGCATCCTGCCCAAGTCAAACATCTTGCGGAACCAATAGGCCTGACCCGGGTTTTCTGAAGGCTTGTTAATCCATTTCGCTAAATAAATATCCATCATTTTTGTTTTTTCCCGTATGTTTATGCTTCTGTTTGCTCGCAAGCACACTATTCCACAATGACTTGGGGGCTTACCGCTCCCGGACGCCCTATGTCTGCTTGGGGCAGGTCTTCAAATTTTTCTATGCGTTTACCATTTACAGTAAGATTTCGGATTGTGTGCACGCCGAATGGATAATCTGGTGACAGGGACTTTATCCAACAGTACGGCATCACGGCGTTTTCCTCAAGTATAACCTGAATATTCTCGAAAAGCACATTCTTGGTTATGGCGAACTCTGTCCTGTTTCCATGTTCATTCAAGGTATGCCAGACAAACTGGTGATTGTCCGAGAATATAAGGAATTGCTCTTCTTTCATGCCAGGTGCCGGGCTGTACTCCTTTTCGCTGTGCTGCATCATGCTGGGCAAGGTATCTGCCTGCACTTCCACCCGTATGTCCCGGAATACCACATCATGCACCAGTGCATTTACTCCATTCTGTATGTCCATGGCCACCTGCTGAAAATGGATGATGTCACAATCCTGAAAGCAAATATTCCTGAATTCAGGTGCAGAGGTTTCTATGCCTATCTCACAGGCTCGCCCCCATCCACACCACAGGACGCAGCCAGTCACAGTAATGTCTTCCACATTAGAACCAGTTTTCCAGCCGGGATATGCGCCGTCCATACAGCGGTCTATGCCTTTCAGCACAATTGTGTCATCAAATGTACGAAGGAAAGAGTCGCGTATCGTCGCTTTCTGGCAGTTGCACAAATCAATTCCATCTGTATTATAGCGCCATTGCCCAACGATGGCCATATTAGCAATGTCGATATCACTGCACCCAAAAAAACTCATTGTCCAGCAGGCTGAATTCAATACGGTTATTCCGTCTATGCGAATATTTGTTGAATTGTAGAACTTAAAATTGGATACGGTATATGGCATATAAGCATGTTCCAATACACGTTCCTCCCAGCTGCCATCTACGATGCCACCACCATAAATTTCCACATCACGCACATCTTTTCCAATAAAGCCGCCGTAAACCAGTGCTTCGGGATCAATGTAAATGCGATCTCCTGAATGCAACTCAATTTTACCGGGTATATGTATCCCGGGTCCGAAGAGCATGGTTGCTTCTTTAGCCTCATCCACAGGACGGGGAGCACGGAAAAAAATGTGCAGGCAATTATGCCATCCATCCAACTCCAGCACATAGCTTCCCGGCTTCGGCAAGGTGAATATCAGTTTTCGGCCATTGATTTCCGGTATTATTCCTTTGGCAGTCGGGCGAAGTACTGCGGTGCTGAAATCATAGTCAACACTGATCTGCATCTGCACTGGTTTATCCGAATAGAAATTAATCAGGCCGGCCAGTTCCGTCTGATTACGTGGCCTCTGGCGATCCTTTCCCGGAAACACCCGATTGTACGGCATTGCAGAGACCCGGCATTCCCGCACGGTGCAGGGCAGGCCATCTATGGAAACTTTATAGGCATCATAAATCAAGGGAGCCTCTTTATTCAACACGGCATGCTTCGGAATGTACAACATCTTTTTTTTCGCAAATTCAGAATATTAAGATAGGTTTATAACTAAAAGTCCTTGGAATATAGTGCGTTACAATTAATTGCCTGAAAACATCTTTGGCCATTTCCCGAGTAGCATACTTTACAGTGACCAGCTTCTCCTTTGGATCAGAATAGAAATTGGATGGGCGGAGCGGCACGGCCACCACCGGCGCATCCTGGGACAGACCCAGACCTTCCCGATATGAATGGCAGCTAAGGAGTTGAACAGCTCCTAAGGGATGTCTGTTTTGCTAATTCGACCCCATCAAAAAAGGATTTTTTAACCACGGAAAACACTGAAACCTTGGGGTGGACTAACGCCCGCAACTCATTTTTTAGCAACGAACCACACGAACAGCCACGAAAATTTTTTATAGGGGTTGTTGCTTCGAGTGATGAGGTTGCACGCGAATTTGTGATCTGGCCTATTGGTTTCTCCGACGGATCGGACGGATCAGGCGGATCGACATAACACTTTGCGCCGTAGGCGTTTGCCCATGCTTAACCCAGGCTTTGGCCTGGGGTTGGAAATCCCCCAGAGGCAGTGTCTTGTAAAGGCACCACAATCAGACGGAACTGTCGGTCAAGTGTTTTTATGCCAATGACTTAAGAATGAAGTTTCCGAAGATCTTTCACAAAAAAGAAGAAGTCGAGTGATAGTAGTACGGAAATTTTTATAGGGTTGCTACTTTGACGGATAGGATGGCATGCGGTTTAAAAGTAGCGCAACCGTCCCGGTTGTGAAGTGCTGGGGCAGGGAGGGCGTCTGTGTCCCATCCACTGCGTCTCTCCCCCCCTCCAGCTTCTGCTTCGCGTGCGCGGTAAGGGTGGTTTGCCCCCTGGTTGGGTGGGGCTTGGAGGCTGTCTGAACCACGGCGAAAACATAGTGCCGAAAAAACGAAATTTCAAGAAGAATCATAAGAAGTCATGCAGAAACATGGAAAATCCTACACAATCCTATAATTCCTAATCCTGGGAATTGGCGTTCATCTGCGTAATCTGCGGATGAAAAGCGTTCGGAACCCTTTTTGGGCACGGTCTAATTCTGTTATTTGCCCACTTCGCCCTCTTGTTTTTTCCCGGCAAGTTGACAGGCACTTTGAACTAAAGACATTTCCTGAGAAAGCCGGGCCTCGCCCGTGAATTCCTTCGGTACAGATGTTTCCAGAGACAGAACTCCATCAAAACTGATTTCCTGCAGGGCAGACGCAAAATCATCCCAATCTATCACGCCGGTATAAGGCATCCAGTGACAATCGTTAACACCGTCGTTATCATGCACATGCATTGTGGCCAGTATCTGCTTGCCTAACATGCGCACCGCTTTGGCCGGACTTTCCCCTAGCACCGAACAATGCCCGGTATCCAGGCATATCTTTAGCCAAGGGCTGTTGATCTGGCGAACAAAATCAAGGCAAGCCCCGGGTGATGACAGGCTCAACGCGGTAAAAGGCATATTCTCTAGACATACAACAACTCCATTGGCTTTGCCAACTTCCGCCAGACGAGACATGAAATCCAGGTTCATCGCCCAGAATTTGTCCGGTTCCGGATTTACGCCAGCTCCCCAAGGCATGATCGGATGTATGACACAATACTTGCTCTCTAATATAGCCGTTCCGCGGATCGCCATTGCCATCTTCTCGAAACGTTCTGCCCGTTCTTCAGCAGTACTATCTTGGGCTGGCCAGCGCCAGGGGCCATGTGTCTGGCTAATCTCAAGTGCATTGTCTTTTGCCAAAGCCAGGTCTTGTAATACTGCAGCTTCAAATTCCGCCCGGGTTCCCTGGAACATCTGCCGATTAGTATCTGCAAATTGCTGATAGTCAATGCAGTCAAAACCGAGTTCCCGGATTCTTTCCAGCCCTTTCACAGGGCCATATATCCGAATATATGGAAGATTCTCTGTGCCTATCTTCATATTGTTTTTCGGTTATTTGCCTATTCCTGTCCTGCTACCAATTCCACTTTGTCAAAGTAGGCTCCTCCGAAAGCTTTCGGGGAAAAATTGCGCAGAATGATATAAGCGCTTATGGCTCTGGCGGGGACACGTCCGCAGAATGTATGAGGTTTCCAATCTGAACTTCCTCCCAGCCAGTAGAACGGCACGTTCGGTTCAGGAACATTTTTGCCGTCTGCGTCAAAAAACTGCACATAAACATAGCCTGCGTCGCCGCGATGCTGCAAGCTGAGCACGTAGTCGCAGTCCTCGGTAACTGGGAAAGACCTCGAACCTATGGAATGGTAATGTGCCTTGGGTTGCCTAGCCAGCTTCACGCAGTTCGCTCCTTCAAGGGGGGTCTCCGTACAAAGAAAATCACTGCCGCTCCAACCATCTGCCTGGCCGTTGTCACTGACTTTCTCAAAGTCACCATTGTAAACCTGATTTACAGCACTGAAGAAGCGCATTCTGCCAAAGTATTCAGGAGAGTAATTATGGAAGCCCATCGATGGGAACAGCACGTAGTAGTCACCGAACTTGGGGTCACCATGAGTCTGGCGGCGGAAAATCTGAAATATCATTTCAGGCAGTTCTTCACCATTGCAATTCAGATCATTCCAGGGAATGAATATCGTGCTTGTATGCTTGTTTTTTTCAAGCGTCTGCTTAAGCTGAACTTGACCGTTCCAAGCCCAGTCTGACACATTCACATCAATGCCCTTGGTGCCGTCCATAATGCTGCCTCCGGCCGTGATGATGTATTGCCTGTTTTCTTTCCTGTCCTTGGTGCACAGGAAAATCTCCAGGCAATCTTCCAGCCAAGCGTTTTTGTCATCACGCTTCACACATGTTTTGCGAATTCTGTCCATTCTGGGTTCTAGACATTCAACATGGAGCGCCAACCCTTTTCTGTTAGCCAAAACATGCAGATAAGTCAGGCTGTGCTTGGGAATATCCGAGCTCCCATCCTTCCTGGTTAATGTATATTTTCTTGCAAAACGCCAAATACTATTCGGGGCAAACTCCATGGGAATCTCTTCGTCTGTCATAACAGCACCCATATATTTCCCTTTTGCCCGAAGCAGATACATAGTCTCGAAAAAAGGTGCCAGTTCGGATTGGATAAGGCGCACACGCTTGCCGTAAGCCGTATCTGCTGGAGCCACTGAAGCGGCCTTGTCCAGCTGCTCAGTGAACAAATCCAAGTCCTGTACGGTATACATGGTCGTCTCGCCATTCTTCAGGAACAGCTCCTCACTGCTTTCCCAGAAAGCTTTCATTTCTGCTGCTGCCGGCCCATAGAACAGGTGATAGTATTCGTCCAGAACCGCTTTCAAATCCAAATCAGGATTCCATAAAAGTTGGCAGCGCACATAGTCATTGAGATGGGTGCTGCCAGGCAGTCCATGACCGGAACGGATAAGTTGGTCCCCGCCGCCGGAACGGTATCCGGCCTCGCTGAATTCGCCGATCACATTGTGATCCCTGTTGAAACGAATATTCTGTTGGAGAATGCCAGGATAGAAAATCGGGATGCCCCGCAACGGGGGGATGTGATTGAACAGCGGATAAGTCCAGACGCATACCGGGATATTCTTTGATGCATAGCTTATGACAGCATCCTCAACTTCCTTGCGTTCCTGCGGCTTGCGCAAACTTTGACGGGTGTAGCATATACGCACAAGCATATTCGATGGCAAATCCATTTCCGGAGCCACACGGTATGTCGAGTACGCCAAGGCGCCAATCTTTTTATCAGGATACTTTTCCGCAACCAGTTTGGCGATCTCGGAAACATGATGAAAGACCAGATTGGAAAACTTGCCATTGTTTCCCAGATGCGGAGAAAGAAGTTTCTGGCAGTTTTCACACTCGCAGACTTTGTACAAACCATCCTGGGGCACGATAGGGAAAGTGGTATAATCCGGATTTCTCTCGAAGAAGTCCATGGCAATATCCGCGAAAGCGCGTATGCCTTCCTGGTTTGTCATGCACAGATTGCCATAATGGTTGGCGGTGGACAGATTATCCAGGTCCCGTTCTCCATCAATAAGAGCAAAATACTGCGGATGAGTCTTTTTATACCTGCCAAACATGTAATGATAGCTGTGGTTAATGAAGTTGTTTTCACCGCCGGCGCAAAGGCGATACTGCCAGCGTAAGAATTCCTCGGAAGCATCCCTGAACCACACAGCATAATTGATCCGTTCCCGGAAAGCAGGTGCCTCGTAATACTGGGTTGCCGGCAAAGAGAAATCCGGGGATTTTGGCACTATGTCTCCGAGTTCACCAGGCATGTAATGGCGATTGCCTGCATATTTTTCCAATATCTTATATACGCCATTGACCGTCCCTTTCTCGCCATATTCATAGTAGTGGTGTTCATAGTTGCATATGATGAAATGATGCCCGTAATACTTGTCACTGGTCTGAGGGTTATCTCGCCCCGCAATTACAATGTATTCAGGCGTAACTTTGAAGAAATACCCATCATATTTGATTTCCTCAGGCTTGGCACCAAGCTCTTCCGTCCGTTGCGAAAGTCCCAGGTAAACCGGCAGCATGCCTTGCGGCACTGCATCGGAAGCAGCAAGGATTTGCAATTTTGCTCCAGTGCGCTGCATGAGCATATCCTGCAATTCCTCAGCAGCTTTTTTTGTGGAAACACTATCCGATTCTACCACTATTACAGCTTTGGCTTGGCCATCCGAAATCAAATATACAGGTTCGGCTGCGAAAGAACACAGGCTGAAAAGCGCAACGGCCAGAAACAATGATATTTTCTTCATTTTACGTTCCAGGATTTTATTATTTGATGATGCTGATTTCTGCAAAGAATTCCGGACAGCGATGGTGATAGGCATTGTTTGGTGCAAAAGCGGATACCGCTTTCACCTCACGTGGATAAGTACGGTAAATATTCATATTAAGCTTGCCGTCGATCAATTTCAAATCCTCCCAAGGAACCAGCACCAGAACAGTCCAGCGGTCTTTGTCTATGGTAGCCTTAGCTTGGAATTTCTTGGAGTCCCAATCATGGCTGTTCGGTAATTTATTGGTAATGTCATGAAGGCCATCCCAGATTGTTCCTGCCGGATTGACAATATACTGTACACATCTTTTGCCTTCAGGTTCACTGAAGAAAAACTCGAGATTGTCATCCTCCCATACTTTTCCATCACGTTCAATGGATTTTTTTACTATTTGGGAAGGGTCGGGATCGTAGCACTCTATTTTTATTGCAATGCCCTCCTTGACGGCAACGCCACGCACGACGGTCTTTTCCTCTGCCTGAGTTCCAAGTTTGGTGCGCAGTGTATATTCTTTGGCATTCTGCCAGAATGGAGCTTCTGCATCGGCAACATAGCTGTCATTGCATTCATATATCTCAAATGGCTGATGCCCCTTGGCCATATTCATCACTTGAGTCATGAAAGGCGTGGCTTCATTCTGTATGAGCTGAATGCGCTTGGCGTAATCACTGCCCGCAGGCACCATGTCCTGGGCATCCTTCAGCATGTCAAGCAAAGAAGTAATGTCATCTGAACTGTAGATTTCCGCCGGGTTATCGGCCTGTTTGCGCATATAGCATGTTTCTGCATACTCCCAGAATTCACGCATCTTTGCCTGTGCCGGCCCGTAGAACAGCTGGTAGTATTCGCTAAGCAGCGCCTGCATGTCCAAATCGGGGTTCCAGAGTAATTTAGCTCGCAGATACATATTAAGGTGGGCAATTCCGGGGAAAGCAATGTGATGGTATCCCACCTGTGGGTCTGTGCCCATGCGAAATTCGGATTCCAAAAACTCGCCACGGACGCCCAACTGCTTATGGAACTGCATGTCCTCTTGCAGCATTGTAGGATAGAATACGGGGAAGCCACGATAGGGCATCCAGTAATCGTAAATGGGATAGGTCCAGAAATACAGGTTCTTTGTCTTTTCTGCCCAGCCCCTGGTCAACGTCCGGTAGCTCTCTTTGTGTGTGGCATCCCTGAGACTCTGTCTGGCATAGCAGATCATCACAGCTATATTCTGAGGGAAATCCTCTATGTCCGGTGGCTGGCGATACCTGGCATATGCAAAGGTGCCGATAAATTTATCGGGGTGGGTTTTGGCTACTTCCCGCGCGACCCTGGCAGTGAAATTCCATACATAGTTGGACATGTCCCCGTCCTCCCCCAAATGCCTGGAGTACTGATCCCAGCATTTTTCGCACTCGCAGATTTTCACCACGCCGTCATTGGGGCAAAGTGGGAACATTCCCAGATGAGGATTTTTGTCAAAATAAGCATTTATGGTTTTTACCCACTCCTGCATCAGCCCTTCATTGGAAAGACAGAAATTGCCTCCTCCCATAATTACGCTCAATTTATCAAAATCACGCTGCCCGTTAATCAACGCGAAGTATTCAGGGTGACTATCCCGGTGTTTCCGCATGAACACATAATTGTGCATAATAGCTACCGGATAAATGCCGCCAAACCCAACACGGCGATACCAGATATGATCCTGACGGCTCTTTTCCTCGGAAAAGTTGCAGAACCAGGCGTAGCGATAGGTGTTCTGTGGATATACATCCAGACGGATATTGCCCGCAATGCTCAGATTTTTGTTCTTTGGCAGTATTCTTCCCAGTTCTCCAGGCATGTACCAGCGTACGCCCACAAAATCTTCCAGGAAACGATATACGCCGTAAATCGTTCCCGCCTCGCCGAAGGCGCTCAGCTTCAATTCCGCGTCCCAAGTCTCCTGCCAGCGCATAGGGTGCTGCTGGTAGGTTGGTATTACACCGCTGGGCAAATCACGTCCTGCAATGACGACTTCATTGCTTGTGCTGCGTATGGTAAAACCATCTGGCTTAAATGACTTGGCATCTATGCCTAATGCTTCGGTATGTTTCGACAAACCAACATGCACGCATACCATACCCGGCGGCATCTTCAGCATCATACCATCTGTATAAATAGCTAATTTGACTCCGGTGACCAGCTCGATGTGGTTGATCAGTTCATTAGCAGCGTACTTGGTATAGTCCGATGCGTCGGCCGAAATCATCACATACGCATTGGACGCGCCGTCCCTGACAAGATCTAACGCATAGCTGCTGGGCAGGACGAAAACAAACAATATCGCAGATAGTATTTTTCTCATCGCAAAACAGTCCTCAAATTACTGTAAATTTAGTTAATAGGGATGAAAAACCAACGGTTTTGGTATTATTACGAGTAGGCCATTTGCCGTTTAGAGGTGATAAAAAATAAATTGACTCCTTTGTATGGTGTATGTATGATTATATTATACCTGAATCCGTGAAGCAACCTCCCGAAAAAGAGCTCAAAAAAGTTGACAACCTGCTGATTTGTAGTATATTATATTGTCGCCACAACATCACGATTCCACTCGCCAACAAGGTTGCCGACGATTAAGTTAATACAAGGTTCAGAAGAAATCAACTCGAACGGCGGTCTATCCTTTGTCTAAAGACTGCTGGACGGAAATGCCCGCATGAAGGATTGGGATTCCGAGCTGCCTGCGGCAGCAAATTCCTGTTACTCGATATCCGCAATTGTCCGCAGCGCCATTGGCCTCATGACCGCCGGCAACAGCAGCTACGCCGACCTTCAAAAGTTCCATTCCGATTTTCTCTTCCGCGAGACTCCCAAGCAGGCGCGCCCCGGAAAGCTCATATGCCGCAGCGTCGGAGGCTACAGGTCCCCCGCCGACTTCCCTAGATACAGCGGCTTCATGGTTGTGGAGGCCATTGAGCGTACCGTCCCTGCCAACGGGCAGGCGCTGCTGATACCCGCCATTGAACTCAGCAGCTGGTGGATCAACCCGCCGTATTTCGTACGCCAGTGCACCGCCCCGTACCGTGCCATGGTACCAGCGAGAAGTTCCACAGCGAACTCAAGAGCGACATGGGAATTGAGCTTTTCCCAAGCGGGAACCTGAAGACAAGCGCTCTTGTCCTGGAGCCGGCGACCATGGCTTTCAACTGCCTCCGCTTCATAGGCAGGTTAACGCCCACGGGGGATTCCGGTTTCCCCTTTACTTCCCCTTTGGGGTATTATGCAGTGCAAAAACAAGCGAAAACGGGGAAAAACAGCAATAATCCACTGATCTGAAAAAGCTAATAAAAAAGCCTCTAACATATTAATGATTAGAGGCTTAAAAAATGGTGGGCCCAGCTGGACTTGAACCAGCGACCAGACGATTATGAGTCGTCTGCTCTAACCACTGAGCTATGGGCCCTTCAGGTATCCAGTAAATATGATGGTTAAAACGGAAAAGTCAAGTAAAAACGGGAAAAAGCTTCGATCCCGGAAGTAAGGCATTTGTATGCATCGCTACGGCAAGGAGCATAAGACGCGGGCAGTAGCAAGGATGGTGCGTATAGGATAGCTTTTGCTGTGTTAGTATGGCTAAAAAAAACAAAATTGGGCAATTTTACTGTAATTAGTGTCAGAAAAAGTTGTTTTTGATTGGTAATCTAGCTAGTTTCATATACATTATCGGATGCGATATTTTGCTGTTTCCTGCTGGTAATGCTATTCAAGAAGGAATCGTTACCATGAGTAGGCTGGCTTTGTTGGGCGATGAGGCGACTGTTACGGCGGCTGCATCGCTGGGTGATATATTTCACTGGTTTATCGTCACAAAGGAGATCGGAAGCGGCGGCGCTTGCGATTTTGTGCATTGGTGATATGCCCGGTATCGATATCACCAAGCAGTTTGAAGAGGAGTGCGCCGCTTGGCAAGGCAGCAGATACGCTTTGGCGCATGGCTCAGGCTTCAGGGATAGCTACAAACACCGTATGCATCAGCTTTCTTCGGTGGTGGAAAACTATGAAAAAATGTTGCCCGGCGATCGGCAGCAATGGGATAAAGAGGCTGGTGGCTGGACATTAACCCGCCGTAAGGGAAGAGAGAAGTTTGCTGCGCTTTGCGCTCTGTGAAACAATAAAGCTGCTGATTTGACGTTTAAGGTAACGTATTGCCTGCTCTGTTTTTGCTATGCGGTAACCCGGGCGGCAACTCCTTAGACAACAAGTCATACTGTGGAGCCGCGAGCCACATTTAAAGGATATGCCAAAATTTGTCAGAACCATATGTACTGCGCTTGCTTGGAATCGTCAACACTGCTATGTGTTGCGTTTGCAGCGTAGTAGGGATAAATTCAAGCTGCTTTCCTGCTGGGATGCTGAGGTAGGCAAGGATCAGTCGCTGGCTGAGCTTTTACCTGTCGGCTTGCGTCATGTTGGCAGCAGTGAACAGGAATTTATCGTGGCGGCGGCGTCGGGCGGCGGCTGGGGCAGTGTAGACCTGCGTCTGCCGGCGCTGGCACCGGCAGAGCTGAAGAACGCTCTGCGTTTTGAACTGCGCAAACAAACACCGATAGCACCGGAAAAATTACGTTGGGGTTATAGGGTGCTGGCGAGGCAGGGCAAGGACAATAACCTGCCGGTGAGGCTCTTTTACGTCAAGGATGACGAATGGGGACGCTGGTACAGCGTGCTGAACGGTATGCCGCATGTGGATGTCATATTACCGGCACCGCTCTGTCTGGATCCGCTTTTCTATGCTGATGACTTCTGTTTTCTCGATGGAAATTCCTGCTTCGTTTTTAGGCGGGAAGGCGAGAGACGCCTGGTAGAGCACCGAGAACGGCCTGCCGAACTCGACTTGGCCACAGCTTTTCCACCGCTGGACGCTTTCCAATTGGGCGAACTGGCAGAGAAACCGACCGAGGTGCAACTTGCCTATATGCCGGCACTGCTAGCGGCAGTTTACGGCTTGAGCGAAAACTCGAACTTAGATCAGAAAACCCTGATAGCACCGCCAGAAAATTTGCGGGCAAGGCGCTATTTTGCTAGTAAGCTGCTGGCAGGCGTATTGCTTCTTTTTATTTGCCTGATCTTAGGGCTGGGGCTATTGCGTCAAGTGCAGAGCCGAGCGGCGCATTTGCGTATGATAGACGCCGAGATTGGCGTGGTGCAAGCGCAACTTAAGGCTCTTAGAGATGAACTGGGCAGCCCACAGGAAAAGGAATTCGCCGCTAATTTGGAGCAGGAATTGCGGGATAATATTGTGACCGCACCTAGCTTCCCGGAAGTGCTACTGGAACTGAGCAACCTGATCGAGGCGCCGACTTGGGCATCGTCGCGACTGGAATGGAATGCCGGACAGGTAACGATGCAGCTACAAAGCCCACAACGCGACTTGGAATTGCCCGGTAAACTGGAGGAGTCGCCCATACTGGGAGACGTGCGAGAGCTTTCGTCCTCATATAATCAGGGCAGCCACATCGCCAGGCTTACCTTGAACGCCAGATACGATACGCCAGAAGAAAAACTGGAATTTGAACAAAGAAGGGCGCGGCGTCGGGAGGCCGAAAGGCTGGCACGGGAAAAGCAGGAGCAACAAGCGGCCATGGAAGATGAACAACATGACGATGAGCGCGCAGCTGTAAATGACGATGAGGGCGAGATCGAGGACGAAGACCAGGATGAGGAGTTGGACGAATAGTTTTTTTGGACAAGGTAGCCCTGAAGCATGATTTCTTGGACAAGCCACCCTAGTACAAAAAAGTGCGAAAAGTTAAACATGCCCGACCTAAAATCACCGACTTTATGGTCTCATTTTTTTAGAAGAGGAACCTCTTTGTAATTAGTGCGTAATCTACGCGAAAAACAATCACAAAGCTTTTTTTGAGCAGTTTTGGTCACCTTTGACTGTTTGGTGCTTCAAGGATTTATGTCAACACTTACGAAAATCAACCGCCGACAGCTTATTTTGCTGTTAGTGATGCTGGTGACAAGCTTCTTTTTCCTGCGGCGTTTCGTGAGCTTTTCGCTGCCGACCTCGGCTGTACTGGAGGAACGTGTGCAAGAGCTGCAGTCGCTGCGCAGCGATTTACTGGTAGCGCGCAAACAGGCCGCTGAACGCCAGGAAGCACTACAGGCCTTGCAGGCCTTGGCTAAACCTTATTGGTTTGCCAGTGGGCAACGCGCCCTTGTAGATCAGGAGATCAACAAGGAGTTCGGCAAACTGTTACGCCAGGCACAGCTGCCAGCCAACCAGAAGATTGATTTACAGCGCAGTAAATTACCGGGAATGACGCACATACAAGAGGTGCGCATACGTTTGGAGCTGCGCGGAGTCAGCATGCGCGAAGTCAGCCGGCTGCTGCAAGAGGTACATAACTGTGGCGACAAACTGAACTGGAGTTATTGTCGCATAGAACCGGATAATCCCAGACAGCCCAAAAACGTCAACCTGTCCGCACGTTTGACCGCCTTGGTCTTGGGCAGTGAGGCAGTGGACTTTCTTAATCAGGCTCCGGCTGCCGAGACGGCTGCTGGCGACACTGTGAAAGGAGGTGCGGCGTTATGAATGGATTTGCATGGTTGATCGTTAATGCGGCTTTACTGCTTGGTGCCTTGGGCAGTTGGAATTTGAGCAAGAAGCTGGCACATCCTGAATTGCCTGCCATTGATGACAATACAAGCGCAGTCAAAGAACTCCGCCCGTCTCGGCAGGAAAGCAACCTGGTCTTTGCGCGGCGTCCTAAGGCTTTGCCTATGGACGAGCTTTGGGAGAAGTCTTTATTTCGTCCGGAACGCACTGAACGTAGTGATAGTGAGTTGGAACAGACCGATCCTGAAAACGAGCCTGCGAACGCAGAATTTGAGTTGACCGGAATAGCTTGGATCGGCTTGCCCGGTGAAACAAAACCAGTGGCGGTGATCAAGCAGCAAGCGGCGACTACCAGGCGGCGACCGACACGTATGCCCGCTGCTTCGCGTGGCCGTGTGCCGCAAGCCAGGTCGCAACCGCAGCAATCACAACCTGCCGATAAGCCGCAAAAAGTGATCTTTGCGGTGGGAGACCGGATCAATGATAGCGGATATGTGCTCACCGAGATCAATACAGAAGAAAATAGCGCGTTGCTTGTGCGTGGTGCTGAACGCTTGGAATTGAAAATCGAGTTTGGTAGCGCTGCCAGCGCCGAACGCAAAGAAGTAGCGGTTACTGAAGCGGCCAGCCGAGCGCGCCAACGCGAGGAGGCCGAACGCCTGCGCAACTTAGCTGCACAGACAGCAAGCCCGACAGATACGGCGG
>JAAZKR010000157.1 GCA_012799725.1 Oligosphaeraceae bacterium
GAAGGAGAAAAAAAACTGCACCAAAGGCGCCAGGGGGGCTTGTGCCCGGATCCAGGAGGCAGGAAACAGGAAAAATATTTTTAGGCAGCCCAGACGGAAAATGACAGTATGATTCTTTGTTGTTGTTTTTAGACGGGGTCTACATAGGCAAAAACAATTTGAAATTGCGCATATATGCATTAAGCTAAAGGCAGTACATTTTCTCTACCCGGGAGGAAAACATGCCGGAAAAACCCGAAATGACTCAATGCATACTTTGTTGCACCGATTTCTCGGACAATGCTGCCAGGGCATTTGACTTTGCACTGGACGCGGCCTTGCAACGTAAAAGCTGTCGGCTCTATCTCCTGCATGTGATCCCGGAACCGGAATCGCAATTCTGGCGCACCTACATTTACGGAACCGATATCAACGTAGATGAAAAGGCCAAGCGGGACTTGGACGCCAAGGTAGACAACGAATACCGCTCCAAAGTACCCGAACACATTGATTTCAGGGTCGAGTTCAGGATAGGCAAGGACTATCAGAAAATTCTTGAATTCGCCAAGGACATACAAGCCGACCTGATTGTATTGGGTCGTCAAGGCACGGGCACCTTGAGCAAAATTTTCTTCGGCAGCGTAGCCCAGAGAATCGTTCGGCGCGCCAATTGTCCGGTACTTGTGGTGCCGCCGCAAAAATGATCTCTGAGACAAAAGACTGACAAGGTCAAACAGCATGGAACAACAAATCAAAGAGCTCTTGGTAGAAAGGCTTTTCCTGGATATTGAACCAAGTGACATAGAAAACCAGGCTCTTCTCTCCGAATATGGTGTGGACTCATTCCTCATGCTCGAATTAGTAGTAGCCCTGGAAGAGACATTTGCAGTCAGCTTTGACCCCAGCGATATCACCGCTCAGGCTCTGAAAAGCGTGAACTCGCTGGCTGAATTAATACGCTCTAAACAATGAGCGCAAGCCCTTAAAGCCCGCATTGTATCAATATGACGGACAAAAAGAACATACCTGATGCACAAGCCGCCATCAAGCTCTGGAACAAAGGGCTGGTGCGCTGCAATGCCTGCAATAAAACCATGCAGTTGCAAAACTTGCAGCCTTTGCAGCTTATACCTTGCAGTAATTGTCAGGCAATGTTTTTCGTGCCCAAGAAGGTCGGCGCTTACTTTTTATATGAGCCCAGCGGTGGCGGGGGCATGGGCAGTGTATATAAGGCGGTCTCAGAAAAGTTTCCCGCTGAGATTTTGGCCATAAAAATACTTTCCCGGGCAGCTCGCGAAAACCCGGCCGATATCCATGCACTGCTCAATGAAGCCAGGGTAAGCTCCTTCTTCGTTAACTGTGATTTTATCGCCGCCTGCCTGGATAGCGGCTATGAAGACGGCGAATACTTCGCCGCCATGCCTTATATAAACGGCGAAAGACTGGATAAACGCATAGACCGCCTGCATCAGCTGCCCGAAAAAGAAGTCATGACCATGGGTCTACATCTGCTTGCCGCCGAACAGCATATATTTCACATGGGCTACCTGTATCGTGACCTGAAACCGGAAAATATCATTATCAATGAATATGGCTATGCTGTACTGCTGGATTTCGGGCTCTGCATACCCCGACGCGAAGCCGAAAACTGCGAAGAAGAATTCATCTCCGGCTCGCCATATTACCTGCCGCCGGAAAGACTGTTAGGGCAAGGAGAAAATGCTTGCAGCGAAATCTATAGCTTGGGCATGCTTATGTATCATGCCCTGACCGGAAGGACTTTCTTCGATGCCGATGAAATTCAGGCGCTGGCAAGAAGACATATCTCAGGCTTGAGGCTCAATAGTGCCGCCAAAATGCAAGGCTTGCGCAACAGTATAGCTATATTGCTGGATGCCATGCTCCGGCAGGAACCCAACGAAAGGCCGCAGGATTTCGAGTACGTCGCCGATTCGCTCAAAGCGATAATACAGGAAATCGGATAAATAGAGGGCAGCCAAAAAGGCATGGGCGGGCGGGCAGCAAAGCATTTCGAGCTGGGCTTGTCGATAACGCAAGCGCTCGGCCCCCGTCATCTCCAACCGGCCACAAAGCCGTCAATTGCGTCGCCGCAGCCGCTATCAGCAACATCACTCAATGCTGTACACTTCCAGCCATCCCCACCTTTTTCCCCGTGCCTATATGCCTTTGTAAGATTCTTCTTCTGGGACTCACTGTAAAATCATAATGATTCCTAATCCTGGAATCCGTGTCCATCTGTGTAATCTGCGTAATCTACGGATAAGATGCGCTAGGAACCCTTTTTGGACGGGGTCTAAATACAGCAGCTTGTTTCCAGCAGACGCCGCACGCGGCATACAGCCCTTTTGATTTAAGTTCTTGCGGCTTCCTCCGTCTTACCGTGCGCTTATGCGTTATCTATCCGTCTATTCAAACGCCCTCCCCCTGCCCTGTTTCTTCTTTTCCCTTTTCATATATGCGAGTAAAAAAAAGCGCACAACTTGACGCTATTTTGGCCGCTTCCGCCGCCAGAGCCCAAGGCAAAAAGCCCACTGCCAAAAATAATCGGCCTGCGCAGTCCATCCCCACCCTGCCACCTCAACAACGCATTCTCGGCTTGGACACTGCTTTACGCAAGACCGGCTGGGGCATTATAGACTCCAATGGGCGCAATTTCGCTCCGGTAGACTGTGGCGTTATCATCAGTCCGGCACAGGCCTCACTCAGCGACTGTCTGCGTCGTCTCAATGGCAGCATCAAAGGCCTTATCACCCGTTATCATCCCGACATTGCCGTTATAGAAGGTGGTTTTTACTGTAAAAACGCACGCACTGCCATTGTGCTCGGCACCGCCAGAGGCGCTGTTTTGGGAGTATTAGCCGAGGCGGAGCTTCCCACCTACGAGTATGCTCCGCGTAAAGTCAAGCAGGTAGTCTGCGGCTTTGGCAATGCCAGCAAACAACAAGTCGCTTTGCTGGTGGCACAATTCCTCAATATACAAGTGGCAAATCTGCCCGATGACGCCACCGATGCACTCGCACTCGCATTATGCCATGCCCAACTCAGTGGCATAGCACAAGGACTAAATCTGGGAAAACCGATTTGATGAAGCGGGGATCAGTCCTAAAAGATTCCGGGCGTATTTTGTCCGCAGATTATACAGACAGACGCGTTTTTTTTCAAGATATGGATGCTTCGCAAACACGAAGTCAAGTAGCATAACACTTATTTTTCTGCTTTTCCCGGAAAGCCGGTTTAGACTTGGTTGTACCCCCCCAGGAACACAAAATTTTCGTTGTCTATGGCCAATTCATTGAGCAGCTGGATGATTTCCGGAGAATATAGCGATGATTCGAAGTCCAAGTAGAAGAGAAACTCGAAATCACGCCCCTCGACCGGGCGGCTTTCCAATTTGAGCAGATTGATACCCAATGCTGCAAATTTCGCAATCAACCGATACAGTGCACCGGGTTCATGAGAAACTGACACCATGATACTGATGCGGTCGGCACCGGGATAGATGCCCATTTCCTTGCCAATACAGATAAAACGTGTGTAATTGCAGTCGCTGTTCTGAATATCCGTCCGCAATTTATGTAAACCGTAAAGCCTGGCACAATTTTCCGATGAGATCGCCGCAATCTCCGGCAAACCCGACTCGGCGACTTTTCTGGCCGCTACCGCCGTATTTTCACAGACATTGAGCTTGACTCCTGGCAGATTCTTCAGGAAACTTCCGCATTGCCAAAGGGCTTGTTCATGGGAATAGATTTCCTTGATTCGGTTGAGACTTGATCCGGGCAATCCCAGCAGCACATGATTGATCTGCATTTTGACACTGCGCAAAATGTAAAACTTGTGATTTCTCATCAGATCATAGACTTCGGCGACGGTGCCATGCAGGCTATTCTCGATCGGCAGCATGCCATATTTGCAGAGATTTTTTTCGACGGCCTGGAAGACTCCGGCAAAGTTATTGAAAAAAATCACATCACCCAGCGGGAACAGGCGCTCAGCGGCCAGCTGTGAATAAGCTCCTTCAATCCCCTGGCAAGCAACCGTGCCATCTTTTGGAAAAATTTTCGCTGTATTGTCGATGGCATTCCGGATTTCCTTGCCGAGTTTGCCATCACCGGACGCCAGGCGATGTTGATAAGAACGGCTCAAATCGAAAAGCATGCGGAACAAGACCTGCGAGTAGGCTCTTAATTCTTGACTTGAATTGGCAGCAACCCGCCGCAGGACTTCCCGTTCCCGTCCAGGGTTCAGCACAGGGATGTTCTGTTCCCGCTTGCATTCGCCGATTGCACGGCTGATTTCCATGCGTTCATTGAACAGACGAATCAGCTGATCGTCAATCTGGTCAATTTTTTTACGACATTTTGCAATTTCCATGGCAAGACGCTCCTTTTTATCGATAACCCGACTCATCCATGTTATGTTTTAATTCCAGCCCCTCTTTCAACAGAACAACCATTTTGCCTCCTTGACCTTTGAAAAATCTTCACGACGAGAGGCTTTAAATCAAAAAGCCCCGCAGTGGAGATTCACTGCGGAGCTTTTGGGTCTTATTCGCTAGTTCAAACCTATTTTTACGAAGGCTTAACCCCTTGGCCTGGGCACAGTGAAACATCTCCCAGCTTGGCCTCTAAAGTAAAAGCAGGCCGCCAAGTCAAGAAAGCTAACACTGTTAAGGCGAATCAATGGCATCTGCGTAAAACCAGTTAAAATAAAAACCTTGTAAGAATATATCCTTTGCCGGAATGGATGCAAGCCGCAACTGAAAAACTTTCTTGCGGAAGTCCAATATCAAAGAATCATAATTTTTCTTGTGCAATGCTTCTTAATCTACGCTCATCTGCATAATCTGCATAATCTGTGGATAAAACTTGTCATTATCGACTAATTATTTTTGAAAGCAAGGAAAGTTTTGCCGAAGTCTACTTGCCCTACGGCGCGATTTCCATACATGTTGAGCAGTCTTTCTATGCCTTCTTTAAGATATCTGGAGCTTACGCCATGCCTGATGGACACCGTAGCCTCGATAAAAGCAGCCAAGTGATCGCAACAGCGTATGATCTCACCATCTACCGGCAGACAACCAGCTTGGTCATGAACACCGGCCATCTCCGCAAAATCTATGGGATGCAATACCTTGCCATTGAGCAAAACACGGTTGTCAAACTCGTTTTCGGTGTAATAGCTTAGTTCCTGGTGCCATGAATTCGGCAGTAGCGGCAAAAGCTTGGCCTCCATTTGCATAGTCTCATAGTCCTTGATGATTGCGTCCAAACCCTCCACAGCATCCTTGATGGGTGAGGTAATGTCCCGGGTCAATACTTCGGGCAGATCATGAAAAAGTGCTGCCAGAAAACCATATTTTTTGCGGTGCTCGGAGACCTCGTTCTGAGTCAGGGCGATATAAGTGAAGATAGCTACCACCAGCATGTGTCCCAGTACCGAGCTGGCCGGAATACGCGGGGATTGTGACCAGCGTTTTTGAAAACGCAACTGACCGCAAAGGTCTACAAAGCCGGCAGTCTTACGTCCCAGCCCTAATTTTTGCACGCCTATTAAATCAAAATGATCTTCGATCTGGTCTTCAATTTCCTGTCTGATCTGTTCCACGCCTCGAATAAACGGGCACATCTTGTAAAGGATATTGAATTCCCATTGCGTGGCCAGATAATGCGCCGCTTTTAGAATGCGTTTTTCGCGTTGAGCGTAGCCAGGTTCGAAAAAATGCTGATGCATGTGTCGGCGAAAATCGCCTTTCAAATCATAGCTCTCTTTTTCCAATCGTGCAAAGACCCATTCATTAAGTTCTTTGCCCTTTTCCTTCATCATCTTATGAAAGACCGGCGGCTTGATGTCAGTCAAGATAATACGATGCAGCATTTCGAAGATGCCACCCTCGATAAGCTTAAGCCAGTCCACAGAGTCCGGTTTGCGATCCTCTTCAATCTTAGCCAGCACATAAGTGATGATCATCTTATGGGCCTGTTTATCCAGCTCGGTGAAATCCATAGGATTGATCTGGTCATTCCAGCGCCGAATGCTGGCGGCATCATAAACCAGTTCCAATAAGTCTCGATTCAAGGCAATAGCTGACATGACTTCTCCCAAAAACTTAGCTTGCTAAGGAGCCGTGCAGCAAACGCAGCAGCTCTTGCAGCGCATCTGTGCAGCTTTGGATTCTTACTGCTCGACGATCACCGGAAAATTGACGCCGGCAGACCCGGCGTTCCTCACCCAAAGCCACGCCTATATATACGGTGCCCACCGGTTTGCCCGGCACTGCGCCGCCTGGTCCGGCAATGCCGCTAACAGCTATGCCGGCCTGTAGCGCATAACGATCCAGCAGGCCATCCAGCATCTCAGCGACCGTCTCGGAGCTCACCGCGCCATATTTTTCCAGTGTAAGAGCTTGCACACCAAGCAACTTTTGTTTCCATTCATTGCTATAGGTCACCAGCCCCCCGGCAAACCACTGTGAAGAACCGGGAATTTCGGTAAGGATGCCGGCGACACTGCCGCCGGTGCAAGACTCGGCTGTGCCAAGCAGCCAAGAACGCTGTAGAAGCTGCAAGCCGATCTGCTCAGCCAAACGCAGATTATCAACATTGAATAATAATGCTGATTCGGTATTTTCAGAGTTCCCTTCCATATTCAGCAATGACCAGGTAGAATTTCATGCTACTATCATCCATAACACAGTTTTTCTAGAACGCAACGTGAAAATCCGCGCAATCTTGGATAAGTCTTTCAGGCCTCGGCTATGACTATGGCGCAGGCATAGTCGCGTTCATGTGACAGGCTCAGATGCAGCTTCGTGATTCCAAGCTCGGCGGCGGTAGCAGCAGCCTGACCGCTGAGCTCCAAACTGGGTTTGCCCACCTCATCACGGCATACTTCTACGTCTTTGAAACCGCACTTGGCGCCTATGCCGCAGCCCAAAGCCTTAGAAAGCGACTCCTTCGCAGCCCATCGTGCTGCAAAGTAGCCATAACGCTGCCTTTCCGACTCCGGCGCATCGGAGCGCTCCTGTGACGTAAAGACGTAATCGAGAAAGCGTTCACCGCTGCGCTGCAATGTAGCGCGCAGCCGTTCGATTTCAACAATATCTATGCCCACGCCGATTATCATAGCGCCGCTCTACCCAAGCTTCGCGATAAGTTCTGCGGCAGTTTCACGCAACAGGTTGCCGGCTTCAATACAGGTAGGCGAACCCAGCACCGTTGTCTCGTAGCCGCCACGGCCAAAATTGTAGCGATTGGGAATATAGCCAAGCCGCGACATGGCCAGGGCGGTAATCAGGCAAGGCTTGCGCTGCAGTAAATCCTCACGGATATACATGCCATGCTCGATGAAGGGTTCACCAGGCAGGCTGATAAGATAAAGCTCTCCCAGTTTCCAGCCCCAGACCGGCAATTCGCGCTCACTATTGTCATCGACTATGCTCAACAGTTGGTCGGCAAAGAACTTCAGAGCATGCGGCGCTCCCTTGGCCAAATCTTCGGAGGTCAGGGTCATGTTTTCGTCAAATTCGTATTTGGCGGCATGTTCACGCGCCCGCTCGATCTCCTCTTCCGCTACCTGTCGAGCTGGCACCTTAGGGCTGAGATGCAAGGCCTTAAGCGGACCATCAGCCAGCTTGCGCATTTTTGGCAGCGCCGCCAGCACGCTTTCGGCATAGCCTTCGCCCATGCGCCTGGTAATACGCTCATAACCGCTTTGCTGTTCTGGCCCATAAACGTTAAAATGATTAACATTACCTTGCGGGGCAGTCAAGCTCATAGTCAGGCAGCCAGGCAGCTCTTTTTCAAGTACGCTGCGCACTACACCGCACCAATCGGCACAGACCAAGTTGCCCTCCACCGTATCAGGATGATTGCTGATATTGGCCATCAGGAAGCGCCAGCTGCCATCCTCATTTTTAAGCCCGAAAATGCCGATTCGCGGATCAATTGGGCCTTCTGCTTTAGCGATATTTGGATCCTGGCGCCTGGGGTTGGTAACTACTGTATTGTCTTTCATCCAGTAACGTCGGCAGTAGGCCCAGCGGCTGTCTTCGCATTCGCCATAATATGCCTGGCTTGGGCGTAAGTCTGCATATGCCGCATGTATGGCCTTAACGGCCTGCTCGACCAGAAAATTGTCATAAGCCGGATTGCTGCCGGTATCTGTGGCGACTTGTTTAGAATCGTCATCAACGCTGCAATCTATGGGCAGATCACCTTGCATTAGAGCCGGGCAGGTGTGCGAATGGGTGGCACAGACAACGATATTTTCCGGCTTGAGACCAACAATATCACGACAGCCGGAACGTATGCGTTCAGCCAGTGGCAAAGGCACACTGACCGAATCAGCTTGGCATAGCGCCACCACTTCATGCTCATCAGCCACCAACATGGCATACACATAGATATCGTCTATCTTGCCTTCTTGCCAACGCTTGTTGAAGTAGCCGGCCAGCGAGACACGACAGTCGGGCGCAGGCGTAACGCAGAAACGTGAAAAACCGTAACGTAACATGTTAAGCTCCTCTTGTAGAATACAAAACGGACAGATAAAACGACGGTTGAAAAAGCCGCCAGTACAAACGGCCCTTGCAATTCATGCAACCAAATGCCGCAAAGCGGGTTATTTTACAGAAAACTACTGTATTGCTTACTTTGCCTCTCTTTCGGCGATCCAGGTTTTGGCATTTTGCCGGTATTGCTCTGCTTTCTGTGTATCGGAGAGTTCTTTCAGATATCGCTGAAAGAGCGCAAAGAGCAAGGTTCGTACGATATAGATATTCTCCATTCGCTCTTCGAAGATACCTATGCGATCCATGTTCTCTCCCTCGGGCAATTTCAGGCCTTTGACAATGAAGTCATTAACATCCAAGGTAAAGGACCATTCCTCGCCTTGGTTACGCGCAAAGATAAGCTTAGCCCGTCTCAACTTCTTACCTACTCGCAAAGCTGCCTTAGCCTCGGCGCTGATGGTAGGCGCACCTTTGCGTATATTGCTTTCCAGCGCTCCATTGCCTTCGGCAACCAACACCAGGGGGCCATCCAAAAGGAAGCTGAATTCGCCCATTTGACTGCGTGGCAACACGCCGTGATTGCTTTCTTGGTAATACCAAAGCCAAGTGAGGAAATTTTCTCCCAAGGTGCCGGTATCGCCGGTATCGGGCAAATCGGGCGACAGGTTAAAGAGCGGAATCTGGTGCGAATTTATCCCCAATATGTCATCGGCGATATTTTCCAGAGTCAGCGGGATAGGTTCAAAACCCAGGGTTTTGTTAAAGAATCCCAGCAGCAGGTCCATTTGCCTTGGCGAGGTAGCACTGGTATACATATAGTTCTCACTTTTGTCCAGAACTATATAGCTGCCAGATATCTGCGGCGGCATATCCGGCAGCAGGCGCTCTCGCACTTCTGCCTTAATGCTTTGCTTTTCTTTGCGGGGCAATCTTTCCAGATCGGCCTCGGCCATACGGTTCAACTCTATGATGCGGCATTCGGCATTAAGCAGGGAAGCCGGTATTTTACGCTCAGCCTGACGTAAGCAGATATGGTAGTATGGCCCGAGCTTGCAGGTCTCCTCATCAATACGATCCTCAAGCAAATGCCGCCCAGACACCCAACCCCAAACCGGTTCATCCTGCACTTGTTGCAGACGCGGAGCAGCCAGGGCGGCAAAACGCTGCAAAAAATCTTCCGGCAATGGTTCGGGCAAATAGCAAATGCGAAAGGTTACGCTACCTTGATCAAATGGCATATCAAATGAAATCCTTTTTTAGTTAAGCAATGTAAATCCCGTTAAGGTGCATCGCGGCGTTGCAATTCCGCCAGGCATTGTGCAATGGATTTGCCGCTATCGGGCATCAACCAAGACGGCGCTATTTCTGCTAATGGCTGCATAACAAAGTGACGACGGCACATTCTTGGGTGCGGCACCTGCAATTGCGGCTCGTCAATTATGCATTGTGCAAAAAGTAACAGGTCTATATCAATGCTGCGACTCGCTTTGCTGTCATGCTCTCGAGGGCGTCCCAGTTTTACCTCTATGCTCTGAGTAAGCTCCAGCAATTCCTGTGGGCTGCCGAGCCAACACCCGGTCAAGGCACTATTGCTGAAATCAGGAGTGCCGGGATAACAGTCCTGCGCCTTGCTTTTATAGACGGAGGCTTGCCGGATATTTTTAAGCCCACCGGCGCGCAACATGGTGACAGCTTGCTGAAAAGTCTCTTCCGCCTCCCCCAGATTTGCGCCAAAGCCCAAAGCCACCGGGCTGCCCAGACTCTTGCATTCTACTTGGGTATTAGCACTCATAAAAAGAAAAGGCACCGGTCTGTTTATGCAGACTGGCGCCGGATTCGTCGTGCCTGTGGAGCTTACTCCACTTTGATTGGTTCGACGGGGCATTCGCCTTCGCAGACGCCACAGTCAATACATTTATCAGCATCAACTACTGCTTTTCCATCTTCCATGCTTATCGCCTCGGCAGGGCAAGCTGCAACACAAGCTTCGCAGCCTATGCAAAGATCATTGTTTACTACTGCTGGCATGATTCACCTCGTTTTTATGGTTATTATTCGGGCACGAGACCATGGCGAAACCAGACTCAATGCACATGCTCCCAAATATAATGCCGTTTTAAAAATTGACTAGCAGAAAATGCCAATAGAACGGTATTTCCAACCATAAAGAATCATATTTTCTTCTACACCGGCGTTAGATTGCTCATATTGTCACAGATTTAAGAGCCATTGCACTTAAAAAATCTGCGGATTCTGCGGATTCTTGTTGTTGATTTTACTTGTGACGCAGCAATCGTCTTGTTCCATATTCGAAAAAGCGGACAGTCTGTTTCAAGCATGCACTATGCCGGTGTGTGCCGAGATTTCGCTATTGGTCGTGCATAGGTCCTTCAGGCTGAGTCCGTGTACATTATGATTACCGGTCAACTTAGCAAATTGGATAAGCTCCTCAGTACATACTCGCAGGAAATTGGCTACTTGTCTGGCACCCTTCTCCACATCCAGACGCTTACGCAGCTCCGGATCCTGAGTGATGATGCCCATAGGACAGCGCCCAGTATTGCAAACCTTGAATTGCTGACAGCCCAAGGCCATCAGCGCCGAGCTGGCTATGCCTACTGCATTAGCGCCCATGGCCAGCGCCTTGGCAAAGTCAGGCGAGATGCGCAGGCCGCCGGTAATGATAAGCGATACATGCTCAGCATGGTTGCGATCCAGAAAACGCCTGGCTCTTGAAAGAGCATAGATAGTGGGCACAGAAGTGGCCATCTTAATGAACTTGGGAGCTGAACCAGTGCCGCCGGGACGCCCATCTATGGTGATAAAATCCGGGCCGCCAGCCAAGACAAAGTCCAAGTCCGCCTCAATATGCCCGGCCGCCAGCTTGACTCCTATGGGCCTGCCGTCGGAAGCATCTCGCAGCCAGTCTATCTTTGCTTTCAGCTCTTCCGGATTGCGAATGTCCGGGAAACGCGATGGGCTGACTATATCCTCTCCCATCGGAAAGCCCAACTCTTCGCCAAGCTCTGCCGTGACGTTAGCGCCGGGTATGACCGAACCCATGCCCGGAGAGCAAGATTGACCAAATTTTATTTCCACTGCGTCTACCTTAAGCAGGTTTTCCGGGGTTATGCCGTACTGATTAGGGACATATTCCAGTATGAAGCGTCTGGAACTATGCAGGCATTTGTCCATCATTCCTGCGCCGCCGGAGCCTATAGCGGTTCCAGCCATTGCACTGGCCTTAGCCAAGGCCAGCTGCGCTTCCGGCGAAAGCAGACCAAAAGACATATGTGAGATCAGGATGGGAGTATCCAAGATCAGTGGTTGGGCGGCATTAGGCCCGATAACAGTCTGAGTTACCACCTTGTCTTCGTTGGAAAGGGGTAGGCCGGCCAGCTGCTTGCCCAAAATCAGGATATCGTCCCAAGAAATAGTAGACAACCGGGTGCGCATCGATTCGTCTATAGACTTGCCATTGGCCGCCATCTGATGAATGTCGTCCATCCATTTCTCCACCTCGTCAAAATTTCCACGCAATTCTTCAGTAACGAGCGGAGCAGTTTTCAGGACTGCGGGTTGTTGGCTTTCAGGCTTATCCGGGTTCCTTTTGTCCAGCATCAGGAAATTGCTTCTATCAGCATTGCATTCAGGGCAACCCCAATCATCTGGCAAGGCAGTGAAGGGCACACCTCTGACGCTGTCGTCAAAAAGATATTTACAGACTTGACAAGTATATAATGCCATGCTAAAAACACCGGTGGGATTAACGAGGCCGATTATAACTCAGATCTCAGCCCAAAGAACATTGCCATTAAGCAAGGACTGTGCAGCCCTCTTGCAGAGCGCTGTCAATTTGAATTGGAAACTAGCTGCGTGCTACTGCATTTTCATATTCCAAAAAGACTTGGAACAATTTTTTCAGCTGCTGCAAGTCTTTTCGTCCCGCTGTCTCGCGGCTGCTATGCATAGCCCAGAGACCTATGCCCATATCTATGGCTTGCACACCAAGCAGAGATGCACAAGTAGAGCCGATAGTGGAGCCGCAAGGACGGTCAGCGCGCGCCTGAAAATATTGCAAAGGCATATCGGCCTGACGGCATAGGGCATGCAGCCAAGCCTGAGCGGGCAAGTTTCCAGCATAGCGCTGTGAGGCATTCTCCTTGATCACCACACCTTGATTGAGCAAGGGGGCGTAGTCAGGGTCATGTGCATCCATGAAGTTAGGATGTAGAGCGTGAGCAGCGTCTGCTGAAATAAGGAAAGAACCGGCCAGGCTTCTTGACAGTATTTCTGTTTGTCCGTCCTTGCCTAACAGACGCGTAATTATGTCCCTTAGAAAGGCCGAGTCTGCACCCTGTGCCGAACGGCTACCCACTTCTTCGTGGTCGGCCAAAAAAACCACTTGGTGCACCTTACTCGGTCGGCTGGCGCATATAGCCTCTATGGCCGTATAGCTGCTGGCCAAGTTGTCCAACCTGGGAGCTACAAGCAAATCCTGGTTCATTCCGGCTAGGCAAGCTGCTTCTGGCTCATAGAGAAAGAGTTCAGCCAAGAGAGCTTCACTGAATGGCGCTTTTTGATCCTCTTGCAGCATAGCCATGAGTCCCGGCAGATTGGCCTCACCGAACAAGGCAGCCAGATGCAGCTGCGGATTGTAGGCGAAGCCTTCATTGATATTGCGTTGCATATGCGGCGCGATATTGGGGATCAGGGCCAATGCGCGCTTGGAGTCCACCAACCTGACTTGCAGGTCAGCGTCTACAATGCGACCGGCTAAAGCCAGTGGCCGGTCCAACCAACTGCCATATATGAATGAACCGTAGGGTTCCACCGGAATACGCAGGCTGCCGGCCTGCATTTTCGCTGCATGTAGTTTTAGTTTCAGGGCTGGGCTGTCCGTATGCGCAGCCACAATATGAAACGGAACCGCTGTTGTGCTGTTAGCTTTATCTGCCAAACGAAAGGCAAGTAGCGCACTGCCATTACGAGTAACAAAGCCGGCTTGCCCGGGCTTCAAAGACCAAGAATGGCTTTCGTCCATGCTCTCAAAGCCGGCTGCCAGCAGTTTTTCTTGCAGTGCCGCAGTCACATGAAACACAGTTGGGGCGGTATTGAGAAAGGCGAGAAAGTCAGGGGCAATATCATTGGACATGGCGGCAACAGTAATTTTGGGCAGCTTTTTTACCCGCTTATGGATTATCCAACAATTGTTGGCTCAGTGCCCAACGCGGATTTTTACGTGACACATCTATGGTATAGGGCGGCACATAGGGGGAGGCATTGACCTTCAGCACCTTGGACAGCAAGGCGTTGACTATCCAACGCTCAATTTTGAGCACCAGCATCTTGTGCCTGAGCCTGCCCTGCATGTCACGGTTAAGTATATTGGGCAGCGTATTGGTAGTGATGATATCATCGATTATATTGACATGCAGATTCTCTTTGACCTCCGGCGAAGAATAAAAATGCGTCACTACAAAGATAACCCTGCTTACACCGGCCTCTTTCAGATAACGGCAGCACTCAGCGATGGTGCCACCGGTGCGTACCATATCATCACAGACCACGACCACGCGCCCGGCCAATTCCGGCAGGGTACAAGGACTGTCCTGATGCACCATCATCCTGACTTTACGCTCGCTGCAACGCTCTTTGTCCATCAGAAGCAAAGAGGGCTTTCCCTGCAAGAGCAGGAGATTCTCGTTCTCCTTGTTCAAATGTCTGAACACCTCCTTGGCAAAGGGCGCAGCGCCATTGTCCGGCGCACAGATAACCAGCCCCTTTTCTACATCATCATGGGCGGTAAGCCCATAATTAGCCAGATAATTGGCATAGATTTCAGCTGGGCATAGATTGTAGAAGCAATCTTTGAAATGCTGGCAGAAAAGCTCCTGCACTGCGTCAGAGTGATTATGCACCGTCATAACTATATCGACGCCACTGACCTTAAGCAGCTCAGCATAAAGCAGGGAGGAAAAAGGCTGTCCATCAAATTTTTTCAGGTCGTGCAGCGGTCTATTTGCGCCAGCCTTGCTATGTTCAAGGCGCGGGCCTCGATCTTGTGCGCTGTAAAACAGATCAGGTTCTATGAGAATGACGCGTTTGGCTCCATTATCCTTCGCGGCTCTAGCCACCAGGAAACTGCGCATAGCTCGGGAGTTGCGCGAAAGTTCACCTGAACAAGTGGAGACCAGCACCACGGTCTTATCTTCCAAAAAACGGCCTATATGCTCCATGTCCTTTTCATCGCTGATGAAGCGCGGACAGAACTCCGTATTAGCAAAACACTTATAGGCTAGGAGATCGGAGATTTCCGTTTCCTGGTGCAAATAATATGCCACGTCATTGGCCAATGGATCGTCAGCGACTGCGCCGACCACAACAAGATCGCCGTTCATTGCAGCGTTTTCCTTACATGAGAACATCTAAAAAAGTGGAATATAAGAATATTGTTTAATATAATTCTTTTTGGCCTGTTTTCGCGCTTTAATTCGACGAGTTGCAGGGTATAATCTGCAGATTGTACAGATTAATGGCCATTGCGCTTAAAAAACCTGCGTCCATCTGTGGAATCTGCGGAATGAATTATGATTCTTTTAGTTTTCCTTCAGCTTCCGGATACAGTTCTATCACATTTTGGGCAAATTCATAGAAGCTGCCTTCTTCCAAATGTTTGCGGCACTGGCGCATGAGGTCTATATAGAAATGCAAGTTATGTATGCTCATCAGCCTGGCGCCCAGTATTTCTCCACTGTGCAGCAGATGCCTGATATAGGCCTTGCTATGATTCTGGCATGCGTAACAAGCACAATCTTCTTGTATGGGCGTGAAATCATCTTTATAACGTGCTGCTTTCACCGGAATGGTGCCGGTAGGTGTATAAGCGCTGCCGTTTCTGGCCATGCGCGTAGGCAACACACAGTCAAACATATCTATGCCGCGCAAAATACCGGACACTAACTGCCGGGGAGTGCCCACACCCATTAAATAATGCGGCACCTGCTTGGGCAGTAAATCTGCGCAGATATCCAACACCTCTATCATAACACTCTCCGGCTCGCCTACACTAACGCCGCCCACGGCAATACCGTCAAATTGCATATCACTGATAGCCTTGATCGCATCACTGCGCAGATCGGCATACACGCCTCCCTGCACGATGCCGAAAACCAACTGTCCATGAGCACGCTCCTGTTCACTACACTGCACTGCCCAGCGCAACGTAGTCTGCAAGGAGCTTTTGGCTTCTGCGTGAGTTGCCGGCCAAGCGGTACACTCATCAAAAACCATGGCTATATCCGAGGCCAACTGCCGCTGTACACGCATAGCCTCCACCGGGCCGATAAAGAGATGGCTGCCATCCAGATGTGATTGAAAATGCATGCCTTCTTCAGTTTTTTTGCCCATTTTGCCCAAGCTGAAGACTTGGTAACCGCCGCTATCAGTGAGAATAGGCCGTTGCCAATTCATAAAACCATGCAGACCACCAGCCTGTTCTATAAGTTCTGCACCGGGACGCAGGCTGAGATGGTAGGTGTTGCCCAATATAATCTCGGCACCCAACTCCTCAAGCTCCAAGTTGCTCATCGCTTTCACTGTACCCTGAGTACCAACGGGCATGAAAACCGGCGTCTGAATAGAGCCATGCGCAGTGCGTAACTCGCCACGACGAGCCAAGCTGCGGCTATCTTTTGTAAGTATACTGAAAGACATAGGAGTGCAGAGCCGGCCAGGCATGGCCGGCATCAGGACAAAGGCGGGTGCGCGCCGCCGGGTGCGTCCCGGCGCGCCGCCGTTTAAACCACAAAGGACGAGCCGACCCGTCCCTTCGGGGTCTTCCTCGTCCTGTGTGAAAAGGAGGCTGGCGGCGTGC
>JAAZKR010000158.1 GCA_012799725.1 Oligosphaeraceae bacterium
CGCAAAGGGCGCAAAGGGCGCAAAGGGCGCAAAGGGCGCAAAGGGCGCAAAGGGCGCAAAGGGCGCAAAGGGCGCAAAGGGCGCAAAGAAAAGGGGATGAAAGAGTAGTAGGCCAGTGGACGCTGCGGACAAAGCAATCCGACTGATGCTACTGACCTGCAATCACTATAAATTTACCGTTTTTTTACGCTTTTCGTGGCCTCTATTATCTGCTTGTCTCAAATGACATAAACATCAAAAAAGCGTCCAGCGCCTTGAGTGCTGAACGCTTGTGAGGGGCAGTGTTCTGTATTTAGAGCGGCTGGACCATTCTTAGTGTATTGCCAAACTTCCCAGCCGTAGCATGCCGCAATATTTGGGATGCTATCTTTAATTAGGGTTTTAATTGCCTCGGCATATTCCCTAATTTCCCACTGTGCGTGTTCACTGGCACGCAATTCAATGAATTTAAGCAGATTGCTTAGGTCTACGCTAGCCCAGAAAGTAGTCATTAAGTTCTGCGGCAGCACACCCCGAGCCTGTTCACGGCAGACCCCCAGGCTCAGCAACTTTTCGTATGTTGCCAAGGCAGCGGCATTTTGCTGCTGAATCAATGAGCGGCAAAGCTCTTGATCCATGGTATCATCAGCTTGCACTGAAGCTTGGCGGTTGCTGGCGGCCTGGGCGCGCAAGGTGTCGGGCAGGTAGAATTGCAGGTCAACCTCGGTATAACGCCGTGAAATCTCATTATAAGACCAAGTACGATGCCTATGCCATTGTGACCTGATGAAGAGCGGACAATGCACCAGAAAGGTGAAGACCACATGTTCCAACGGGGTGTTATGCTGGTTTTCCAGCAGATATCTGAGCAGTTGCACGTCACGCTCGTCCATTTCCCGTCGCATCTTGCCAAAAGAGACGCGAGCCGCATTGACTACAGTGGTTTCCGTGCCCATTTGGTCTACCAGGCCTATCCAACCTTGGCCGCCCAGCACCATGACATGGTTGGTTGGCGGTACATTGACGCTGGCTAGTGAAGTCATATATGCCTCCGGTTTGATGATATGCTTGACAAGCGTCCACAGGGCGCTAATTTTTACTCAAGCCTTTTTCAGTTTGGGCTCTAAATAGTCTATGCTGCTTTTCAGGGTTTCCAAGGCACCATAGTCCGCCTCTGGAACTTCAACGCCGTATTGTTTGCGTAATTCCATGACCACATCCAAAAAGTCCATGGATTCTAATTTGCCGCGCAGGCTTTCTTCTGCATCAAAGCTGGCCCAGTCTTCATCAGGGACTATGTCACTAATTATTTCAACCAGGGCTTGCGATATTTCCTCGCGTGTCATCTCTTTCTACTCCTTTTGTTTTGGTGTCATTGCTATGTAAGCATTGAAGATATTATGCGTATCGTTTGACTACGGTCACGCAATTGATGCCCAGCATGCCGAATGAGTTGTTCAGTATGGCATCCAAGCGTTCGAGCTTCCGGGGTTTGTCCAAGAGCAGGTTTGGCAGTTGACAGGCCGGGTCTAAATTGTCAACATTGATGGTATGATGTACCAGCATATCTTGGAAAGAAGGCAGATTTCCGGCCAGTTCCAGTGCGCCTGCGGCGCCCATGCAGTGGCCGATAAAGCTTTTAGTATTGGTGAAGTAGGTGTGTGGGCAACCGGCAAAAACCTGCCGCAGCGCTTCGCATTCGCGGGCATCACCTGCTGGTGTGCCGGTGGCATGTGTATTTACCAAGTGTATGTCCTGTGGTTGCAAACCGGCTCTTTGTATGGCCATGCTCATGCACTCGCCTTGGCGCTGTGAATTGGGCAGCACTGTGTCGGTGGCGTCAGAATTATAAGCCCAACCGGCCAATTCAGCGTAGATATGCGCGCCTCGTTTCAGGGCGCTATCCAAGCGTTCGAGTACATAGATGGCACCACCTTCGGAGACGACGATGCCGTTGCGTGCCGCATCAAAAGGCCTGCTGGCCTTTTCCGGTGTTTCATGCTTAGCCAAAGCATTTTGGCTATTGAAAGCAGCAAAGATGCCAAAGGTGCCGGTGCTTTCCGAGACACCACCAGCCAAAGCCAGGTCAACTTCGCCCAATAACAACTGTTGAGCGCCGGTCACCAGCCCCAAATTACCTGCCGCACAAGCTGCTCCCAAGGTGAAATGAGGCCCGGTGATGCCCAAGTTGATGGTTACCTCACCGGCCGGATTATTAGCTACTGTGCGCGGATTATGATGATGACTCCAGTACTTGGTCTGGTAGTCAAATTTGCTGATCTCGTAAATTTCGTTTTCGGTTTCGACATTGCCATGCTCGGTGATGCCGATAAAAACCCCACTGCGTGCTTTGTCCAGCGCGTCAGGCTCGATTTTTGCGTCAGCCAAGGCTTCATGCACGCAATAGATAGCGATGGAGCCAGCACGTGTGCCTACCCGCTTAGCCTTACGGCTCTGATAGCGCAAGGCATCAAAATCGCAAAGCCCGGCTACGGTGTCGCCAAAGTATCTTGTCGAATAGCTTTTCACACCCGATACCGAGGCCAGTAAGTTGGCACGGTATTCCGTTAAGTTGTTTCCATTGGGTGCCGTAAGGCCTATACCGGTGATGACAATGCGTTCTCGGTCAGATTTACTCATGCCTAAACCCGAAATAATCCTGGAATAGATACATAAAAAAGAGAAACTATAATATAAGTCATACTTGAAAATATGCGAATTGCTCCGGACACTTGCAGGAAAAAGCCAAAAACGGCTGATGCTGAAACTTGATTCGACTGATTCGACTGTTCACCTTAGGCCACAACACTTGGTTTGCGGGGTGTCTGTGATTGTTTTTCACAAAACGACCACAAAGTTTGTCATTTCGGATTGTAAAACGCGGACAAAAGTCTATATTAATCTCCATTGATTGCCGGAGTGGCGGAATGGCAGACGCGCTAGACTCAAAATCTGGTATCCGTAAGGGTGTGCGGGTTCGACTCCCGCCTCCGGTACCACTTACAAATCAAAGACTTGTGACTTTCGTCACAGGTCTTTTTTTTGCCTTTTTTCAATTTTCGGTGTTTCTTGTTGTTCCCCGGTGATTTTTGTTGCTGCAACGAATAACAAGACCATAACAAGACCACTTTTTTTCAGGGGAAAAGCGGCCTTTTAGATTAGTTATTTTTGGCTGACAATTTGCAAGCTGCAAAAATCGGAAAAGGCTGCTAAAATAATTTGCAAGCTTCTTGTTTCCAGTTCATTAAATGCAATAACAAGACCACTTTTCAGAATAACAAGACCACTTTTTTATTTTTCGGCCTGTAAAATCGTCAAAAATCGGCCTGGCTTTTCATCCGGCTAACACAAAATATCGCTGACCGGCCTTTGCTCGGTCATGGTTCCGGCCTGATCCTGACGGGCGGTTCGCATCTTCCCCGGCTGCAAGTCCGGCGGTGCCCCTGATCCCGGCCAGCTGCCTTTGATCCTGCTGCCGGTGGAGTAATAAACCATTGGC
>JAAZKR010000159.1 GCA_012799725.1 Oligosphaeraceae bacterium
ATTTTCGATTTTTTGATTTTTCCCCACTCGATATGGAGGCTGCGGGCAGGATAGGCAAAAAGCAAAAATCTGCGTACATCTGCATACATCTCTGTAATCTGCGGATAAAATGCCGCCTGAATACTTTGGGACGGGGTTGGCTATTTTTGGGAACCGCGCTCCGAAATCTATGGAACGGCTGTGGAAGTGATTTAAAAGCTATGCGTCTTTATGCATCTCTAGGATAGTTTATTATTCCGGATCATTTCGGCGGCGGCAGCGCTTATAGTAGTTCCAAAGCGCAAGGAACCGTTCAAAATTTTTGAACGGCCCTAAATTCAGCCAGTATATTTTTGTTTTGAGGTTCTGGGTCATGATGTGTAAAACTCTCAGTGCCGCCATTCATGGGGTGGACGTGCACAGTGTTGAGGTTGAGGTCAATATCACTAGAATCAGCGATCCACAAACCGATCGCATTGTTTCGATTATCGGTTTGCCTGATGCTGCAATACGTGAGAGTCGTGACCGTATTTGGTCAGCTTTGACTATGTGTGGCTTCAGCATGCCCAAGGGGCGCAGCACTATTAACTTGGCTCCAGCTGACTTGCGCAAGAGTGGTTCGGCTTTTGATCTTGCCATCGCCTTGACTATACTGGGGGTTGACGGAGTTTTTGCGGCTGAAGAATTAGCTGGCACCATGCTGGTTGGTGAACTCAGCCTGAGCGGGGAGTTGCGCCCCATATCTGGGGCTTTACCGATGGCCATGCATGCTAAAAACATCGGGTTGCGACGTATCCTGTTGCCTTACGAAAACGCCCGTGAGGCAGCCGCAGTTTCCGGTATCTCAGTTTATGGCGTTAGACATCTGCTTGATGCTGTGCTTTTTTTTACGGAACATCGCGGTCTAATACCTACTCAAGTAGATTTGCAAGAGTTGTTTGCACAACAGCAGCAAAGCAGCCTTGACTTCAGTGACGTAAAAGGTCAGGAGAGCGCTAAACGAGCCCTGCTTATCGCAGCAGCAGGCAATCACAATCTTTTGATGATAGGTGAGCCTGGTGTAGGCAAGTCTTTGATTGCCAATCGCATTCCTGGCATCCTTCCCAAGATGACTCTGGAGGAGGCGTTGGAGGTCAGCAAGATATATAGCATAGCCGGGGTTCTTAGTGCTCAGCAAAGTCTGGTGGTCAACCGTCCATTTCGTGCGCCGCATCACACGGTCAGCGACGCTGGGCTTTTAGGTGGCGGCAAGAATATTCCTAGACCCGGTGAAATTAGTTTGGCGCATCGGGGTGTCCTTTTTTTAGAAGAACTACCTGAATATCGGCGTAATGTCCTGGAGGTTTTACGCCAGCCCATGGAAAGCGGCGAAGTTACCTTGGCCAGGGCGGCGGGCAGCTTTACTTTTCCGGCCCGCATCATGCTGGTGGCCGCCATGAATCCCTGTCCCTGCGGCTATTATGGTTCGCAGACCAGGCGTTGTACTTGCAGCAGTTTTCAGGTGCAAAATTATCGCAACCGCATCTCCGGCCCCTTGCTTGACAGAATAGACCTGCATATTGACGTGCCACCGGTAAGCTTTGAGCTTTTGACCGCTAAAAGAAGTGGGGAATCATCCGCGAGCATGCGCGATAAAGTTAACCAAGCTCGCGACAGACAGTTACACAGGTTCAAAAATACCGATATACTAGATAATGCCGGTATCTACGGTAAGCATTTGGATCAATTCTGTCAGCTGAATCAAAGCAGTCTGAAATTCATACAGCATACCATCAGGAGCCTGAAAATCAACGCTCGCTCATACGACCGCATACTGCGCATTTCGCGCAGCATTGCGGATTTGGAAGATTGCGAAATGATTAACGAAGAACATATTTCCGAGGCAATCAACTATAGGTCATTGGACCGCAGTTTGGAAGAGCGATACTGAACCACTCAGTTGCTTGGGTGATACGGTTTGTATAATTGCATCACAGCAATCCCATAGACTATGATGTAATGTACAGATTGGCGACCTCGGCGGTGAAAGAAAAAGATAACCGCAAAGGACGCAAAGGACGCAAAGGACGCGAAGATAACCGCAAAGGACGCAAAGGACGCAAAGGACGCAAAGATAACCGCAAAGGACGCAAAGGACGCAAA
>JAAZKR010000160.1 GCA_012799725.1 Oligosphaeraceae bacterium
CATCCCCCCGCACCCCACGACAATCAGGGCATCGCAACCGGGACGGTCGCGCCACTTTTTTAACCTTCGCTCCTGCACCCGTTCCCAACGCACTTCGCACTGAGGCATTGAGGCATTACACAGAAGACTCATTACAGTTTTTTTCAAAACAGTTCTTGACTTTTACTTTTCAGTATGCTATAATATGGCTGCTATCCTGTTTTCAGGATACACATCCACATAGGAACCGTGATGACGATGAATAACCAAGGTACAAAAACAGAAGCAACCAAGATGTTTATTATGCGTCATATTTGGAACGAACGTCTGGTTCAAGGAGACCGTATTCCCTCGGTGGCGCAGCTGCGTAGCAAATTAGGCGTCGGTAATCTTACGATTTCGGCCGCAATGCAGCGGCTCCAAGCGGAAGGAGTCATCGAAATCCGTGATAAAGTAGGTGTATTTGTAGCCGATCCTATGGCCGGCGGACTTAAAGGCCCCAATATTGGCATGGTAAGCGGAAAGATTGAGGGTAATGCGTTTGTTTCATTTTTGAATACATACATGGCTAAAGGCTTCTCGGACAAAGATTGCACCACCACATGGTTTTGTTTGCGTCCGGAAGCATACGGGCAGACGTATAATTCCATAGATGAGATCGATCATCTTTATTATACGGTTCTTTCCGGTAAGCTTGACGGCATTATTTCGCTGGAGCTTTTGGATGCGGAAGCGGAAAATTTTCTCCAACAGCACAACATCCTGCTTGTCTATGTAGGAGGCTATGTGCCGGAACAGAATCATATCTGTATCGACTATGCCCATATTTTTTCCCAGTCTTTCGCGCATGCCGCTGCCGCAGGTTTTGTCCGACCGGCCGTTGTCGTTCAGACTCATTGTGACTGGATGGAGAAAGCCTGTTCGCAGGAAATGCCGAAGTTCTTTCCTTCAAACCGTTATTTCCCCCTGGAAAACTGTCGGGCAAACTGTCGCCAGTGGGCGGAAAGCAAAGAAAGAGAAATATGGCGCAATAACCTCATTTCCGGCTGGCTTGCGCTTCAGGAAACGGAACGTCCGGACATTTTGATTATTCCCGATGATGTTTTGGCTCTCCAAATCGGGCTGGAATTACTCGCCCGTGGGAAATGGATGCCGTGGATGTTGGTATTGCGCAATAAAGACTTTGATTTGCCTGGCTTCAGCAATACGCCTGGCTTCAGCGACCATATTTTGGGTGAATGGGTCATGGACATTAAGAAATTTGCAGATTTTATTGTAACCAACTTCACGAATATTTTGCGTGCCGAGTCTCAAGCGGAATCACTTCCGTTTTTAGGGTTTCGACCGGAATACCGTTTTGTTCACAAGCTCAATCCGATCCGAAATGATCACATAGATATAACCTAAAAATTTGCTTGCCATTAATGAATCCCCAAAACAACCCGTAAACACAAAGGGAAAAAATGGAAAATTGTTTCAACATCATGAAAGGAGAAGGAGAAGAGAAGAACATGAAAAAGCAATTTTGTAATCCGTTCACACTGATTGAACTTCTGGTAGTGATTGCGATCATTGCGGTTTTGGCCAGCATGTTGCTTCCTGCGCTGTCCAAAGCTCGTGCGGCAGCGAACGCGACCAAATGCACCAACAATCAAAAACAGATCATAACAAGTGCCATATTATATGCCGATGATTACAATGATTACATGCCAGCGCTGGGCAGCGATAATTATCTTTACAATAATCCATGGAAAATATTGATGAGCAATGAATATCTCACGAAGGGCGATGGGGTTGCGACTTGTCCGGCAGACCCAGAAATCCGTTCTTTCTATGATTATAACAGCGGAATGGGCGACTACTCTCCGATCACCTACTCCTGGGAGACCAGCGCGATGGGCTGGTACTATGAGGGGGGGAGCATCTATGTTATCAAGTCGGCAAAATTGACCATGCCTGTTCCGAGCAAGGTTGTAATTACGCTATGCTACACAGGCGGAAAAGATCAGAAAAAACACCATGTAGTTCCCTCCATTTCTAATATGTTTGGTGCTATGGACGTGCCAACAGCACTCACTTATCCGTCTTTCTATCATCACGGAGGGCGGATGCATTTTGCCGCCTGCGACGGCAGTTCGCGTGTTACCAAAAGCAGAGTCGATGACACTGCAGTTTGGACTGCAAAGATAGCGCGGGAAAATTTAACGTGCACGGTTTTGGTATATTACTGAGGAATAATTTGGGAGTAATGCCATGTTCAACTTGCTCATTTTATTTTGTGTATTGATTCTTGCCGCACCGCTGATGGCGACTCCCATCGATCATCGTCCGGCATTTGATAAAAGCGTGTATCAGGGTACTCTGTGGACTCAAGTTAATCCATGGTGGGTGCCCAATAAACCCCGGCAAGATTATACGTTCGGCGGCCCCAACTATGCCCGCAAGGTTTATCCGGATGCGCCGGTTGAATATTGGCGGGAAGCCATGCGTGAAACCCAGCGATATGGCATGACCGGATGGCAATTTGAACTGGTTGCTTCAACTCCCGGATATGGCTATACCTTTCTTGAGGTAATCAAAGCGGCAGAAGGACTCAACGAAGAATTCAAATTGGCGATTTTTCTCGGACTGTATCGTCCAGAAGGAGGTGCCGAAGAAGCATGGCAGCAACTGCAGACGCAATTTGACATTTTCGCCGATGCGTGGCGCAAATCGCCAAATGTTTTTCGCGTCGACGGAGCACCGGTCATCGCAATCTATTCGTCTTTTGATTATACGGTCGAAGAGTGGCGGATGATCATGGAGAGGTTCGAAGCACGCTATGGCAAGGCCATCTGGCTGATAAATTTTTGGTGGAAGACCTACGATGTGTCCAGCAAACCGACCCAGTTGCGCGAATATCTGCCCTGGTTTGATGGAGTGACCGCATATGCCAATTGGAGCAGCCAGCACCAGCAAGAACTCTATGAAACCATTGGGCCGATTATGCATGAGGAGTTTCCGCAAAAGATTTTCGAGGGAACGGTTCACAACACCTACGCCGTACACTACCATCACGGCGGGATAGCAATCCGTCTTTCAGAAAAATACCGGGAATCATGGAAGTCGATGCATGACTGCCGTCCGGATTCGATCATGATGACTAATCTATTCGACCACTGGGAAAATTCGCTGGTTCTACCATGTTATGAACGAGAGGATTTCATTCTGCGCTATGCCGAATATCAAATGTCCCGTCTTTTCGGGAAAAAATTCCATACGGCAACGGAGCCGGAACTTGTACTCACCAATTACATCGACCTCATTCCCTTTACCCGTCCGGTCTGTTTTGAGGTCGTGGCCTTTCCGCTTGAAGGCGATTCGGAGATCGCCATCGGCCTCGAAATCGCCAATGCTGACGGGACTATCGTACACTCATTTCCTCCGCTTCCGATGAAGCTGAATCAGCTGCATACGCTGGTATTCCGCATGCCCGACAATTTCCCAAGCATGTCGGAACGGGCGCTGATCCCGCGTCTTGTCATGGTACGAAACGGTGAAATACATCACGGTAACTGGAATCCTCCGACCGTGATCGACACGAGCATTCGCACCAGTTGGATGTTCTGGGCTCGTTCGACCCGCAATGCGTTACCGCTCGCCGACGGCAATGACACTTGGAAACTAAATGGACAAAAAAATGGTACAATTGACTGGAGACAGACCAACGGCTTCGGCGTTTTCACCTCCAATGTTGTTTCTTCCGACGAAAACGTCACACTTCGCCGCATTATGCGTAATGGCATGCAATGGCGCAGCGAGGCGGCAAAGAACATGCACATCAACCGCGCCTACATGTTGCCCTATCCGGGAGGTGCGCTCAACTTCTATTGGCTGGAAATGGAGAATGCCGCAGGCAACCGGTTTCAAGGGTTTCCGGTTTGGGTGGACTCGGGGCTTCGCCCCGGAACTGTCGAAATCCCAGTCAAGACAGCGGATGGTAATATTTCCGGTCATGTTGTCGAAAAAGCCCGTATTCCTTATTTTGAATACCCCTGCGATGTCGATACTGGTTCGCTATTAGTTGATATTTCCGGTTATGAACACCATGGACGCTTGCAACAAGGCGGAGGAGTTAGCTATGCATTCGGATCCCTTGGCTCAACCGGATATTATCACCGTCATGAAGGAGAGACGGAAAATACTCCCAATCCGCATTATCGGCAGGATGCATCCGGACGCGGATATCTGCATTTTGATAAGGCCGATAAGGATTTCTACATGATTTCAGGGGGAACCGCATTCCCCTATGCATCGACCTATGAGGTTGAATTCCGCATCTCGGAATTCAGCGAAGAAACAATGTTTCTGCTTGGCAGTGCAAACGGACAAATCAATTTGTCCCTTAACGCGCAGGGATATGTTTGTGCATCACGTGGTGGCGCTGTCGAAGGTGCAGCCGGCACCGCACCTCAAACAAAGACCAGTGTTACAGTCGTCAGTGAAAAGCCGGTTGAATTTAACCGCTGGTATCGGGTCGCCGTGGTTTACGACCTGAAACATCTTTCCTTGTATCTTGACAACGTATTGCAAGGGGAAAAAGCGATCATGCCGACAACCGATCATGAAACAATTGATCACCTGACAGTCGGCTCAGCCTGTGGTTTTCTCACGGTTCCGCAGCATTATTTCTCTGGAGATTTGCGCCGGCTGCGCTTTTACGGCAGAAATCTCGCGCCTGAAGAATTGCAGAATTACGCCGATGAAAAATAATATTTTTCAGAAAAAACAAGAAGTTTGAAGGTAGTTTGGTAACATACTCGCGACAATTCGAGCGTGGAAGGGCAAACATCAATCACAACCGGGACGGTCGCGCCACTTTTTAAATCGCGTGCAATCTCATCCGTCGAAGTAACACCCCCTATAAAAATTTCCGCGCTTTCCGTGCTTTCCGTGGATAAAAAAATAGGTTGTGAGCGTCAGCCCACGCCAAGCCTTTTCGTGTATTTCGTGGTTAAAAAAAGAATCTCACAAAGGCTCGCCGGAGAAATTGAATGGTTCGTCAGCTTCCGGAGGTTCTGGAGCGGGTGGAACTGGCCATTGCGTAATGACCGTAAAAGTGTCGCATCTGGCCTCATGTTGCGGCGTATCGTCAGCAATGCGCGATTTATTGAGAGACTGCGGCTGACGGTAATTCTCACCTGGCGCGGAAAGTTGCCAGCCAGGAAATTCGTGGAATTCATAGTTGCTTTCTGCTCTCCAGTTCCTTTCCCATAATTTTACTTTTCCTTTGGCATATTGGATTGGCTCGCCGCTCAGGGCATCCACCGGGAGTTTTATGCCGAGTTCATCCAGTGTTTCCGGCAAATGCCCGTGTTTGCGGCGGAACTGTTCG
>JAAZKR010000161.1 GCA_012799725.1 Oligosphaeraceae bacterium
ATAGCAGTATAGTATCTGCGGACAGACCTTCCTTCAACTGCAAATACTGCCGCATGGCTGGAGTTAATTCACTGATATTACTCATTCAATAACCATATAGACCTAAATCAGTCGCAATCTCGTCATTCCAGAAATATAATCCGGCTTGTCAATTCTGGATATACTTTTACTGCAAGAAAGACCTAATACTACAAGCTTCCACCGTAATATGTCAGTGTCTTCTGTAGTGCAGTTGCTAGAGTTCTTCTTGTCTATGAAAGATTTTGCTGACAATTTTTCTTTAATTCGTTGTCATACAAGCTCTTTCGAGGTAGCCTCACTCGGCTTCCTTGCTAGCCGACACGGCAAATTCATCATTAAGTGACGCCTTCCAGGCGCTGATTTTAGGGGGTGATCCTGCCTCGGGTTATTTTTGTGTGGCGCTCCGCGCTGCCGCGCCGGGCGAGCCTCCGAAGCAATTGCGTAAAGCCGGTCTTGGCACACAAGAATTTCGCCAGAACAATCCCATCTGTCAAAGCAGCAACCCTACAAATTTTCCGCGTTTTCCGTGCTTTCCGTGGTTAAAAACAGGTTGTGGACGCTAATCCATCCCAAGTCCATTCGTGTCTTTCGTTGTAAAAAACTGTCATCCAGCTTTACTGACGCATTGCCGTTTTGGGTTTATTTCAGCACGTAAAGGCCGCGCCGACCGAAAGCTTGCAGCAGGCTGCAACCTTTTGGATCAAGCCGGACTCCCTGCAACAGTTCATGTGCACGGGCATCAGTCTGGGCAATGATCAGAACTGGCAGGTTTCCGCTTCTCGTATGGAACATGCCGCCTTGGATCGTCTTTGGGGAATGAACGTTTGCGGTATCCAAGCCAAGCGCACTCATATGCCAGAGCAACGTCGCCAGGTCAAAATCTTGGGTAATGATCAATGTCTGCGGTTGCAGCCCGATCTCCTTGAACATCTGCGCAATGCGGGTGAACTCATTGGCGCCGCGATACAGCTGCATCGTCAAACTCAAGGGACGCATGCCCTGCTCGATCAACTGCCTGCTACGCCAGGAGAAAAAGGTATCGGCCAGGAAGCCTTGCAGCAAAATCCCACACACCAGCAAAATCGGAGAACCGCCCAGGAACCGCTGTTCGCGCCCCGCCAATAATATCGTGAATGTAAACAAAGGCAGAAAAACCAGCGCATTGCGTGGAAAAGGCAGCAACTCTGGCGGGGAAAGCAGATACATTCCCGTTATCAGAAGCAACATGACTCCAAGAAGAATAAGAATCAAATCACGGTTGCTGAGTGCGGCGTCCGGCACAATCCCCCGATTCGCAGAAGGAACATCCGGCTTCCATAACTGCTTTGCGAGAGGCACCAGCAGAATTCCGGCATGCACCGCAAAGGCCAGCAGGACATTTCCGTATGCTGTCCAGCGGTTCCACAGAAAGCCGACATTCCGTCTCGCATTTTCTGCGGCGACTTCAAGCTGTGCGCCCAAGGTCAGATAATATGCACTGGATAAACCGGCAGACAATAATCCGGGCAGCACGATTGCCAATGTTGTCCGTAAAGCGAATTTTTGTTTAAGAAAAACCAGAGTCATGACCAAAGCGATCACGGGTGCCAGAATCGCCGAGCTTGGCATCACCAAAGGGTGCAGAAATAAAGTCAGGCAAAGCAAAAACTGGCCTTCCTTGCCCCGAGTGGAAATCAGTTTCAGCATTGCGGTTACGGACAGCGCTGAAAGCAGCATGGTTAGCGAATATCCGCGGACTTGGTATGCAAAAGCGGCATAGATGGAGCTCGAGGCCAGCAAGACTCCCCCGAGGGCTGCCCAGCGTTTTCCCAGCCAGGGTCGCCATCCAACGGATACCACCAGTAGGGTCAGCACAGCGAACAGCATCGAGGGCAGACGCACGATCATGGATGACGCCCCCCATGGCACGATGTTCAGCCACAGCCAGTAGCAGGCAGTGGAAAGGATATGGTTGTTGGCCAATGTATAATTCCGGAAAACGCTTAGAAATGGGGGAGTATCTCCATCAAGTCCCCTGCAATACATTCCGATCGTCAGTGCTTCATCATGGCTGATATCGCCCATTGCCCAGAACCATGTTCGAATCAGAAAGATCAACACCACCAAGGGAAAGACCATTCTATAAAGATATGCTGTCTTTTTCAAAATCAGCCTCCTGTCCGTCGATCAGCAGCGCATCCAGACGGCGGTAATAACGTTCATCCATATAAGTTTCTTTCAATAGCAGCAAAACAGTACTCTCGGAAAATTCCGTACAACAGCCTAATATATTTCGCCCACCCTATTTTTCGTGCCACAAAAAAGTTATACAGAACAACGCCAACCTCCAAGACGCCAAGAACGCCAAGCAAAGCTTCGTGCTACTATCCTCAAACTTCTTGTTTTTCATGAAAGATTTTTTATGGACAAGGGACAGGGACAAGAATGGACACTCGTGTCCCTGTCCATTAAAAACACTCATGAGGAAAGGGAAATGTGTTTTGTGTGTTTTTAGAGATCCTGATTCTTTTGGACTGGCAGCTTGGGATTTGCCCGACAGGTGATTTGCAAAATGCTCTTTTCAGATTAACTTTATATACTGCCATACGGCCTGCATTTTGTTTTTTTTAGTTTATGAACACCACATCTACATCCGGTTCCAAAGCACTGAGTTTGCCGTTTGCAGCGACAATCAGCATTTTGGCACATCTGCTCTTCTTAGGCTGCCTGTTTTTCTGCCCAAAATCGGAGCCGGAACCTGAAATGCTCAAGGTCAATCTGCTGAGCGAGATCGCGTTGCCCGAGCCGATTGCTACACAAACGCAACCACCTGCGCCGGAACCACCTGCACCGGAGCCGCCTGCGCCGGAGCCGCCTGCACCGGAACCGCCTGCACCGGAGCCACCGGCACCGGAACCGCCCGCACCCGAGCCGCCAAAACCCAAGCCCGAGCCGCCAAAGCCCAAGCCCGAGCCGCCAAAGCCCAAGCCCGAGCCGCCAAAGCCCAAGACGACTGCACCAAGCCTGCAAGAACGTTTGCGTGCCGCGCAAGTAAAAACCGTGCAGCCCCAGCCCAGGACACAAACCACAGCGACCAGGTCAAGTAATCCCGATGAGATACGCCGACGTCTGACCAAAGATGTCGCAACTCAGCGTACCAGCGCCACGGCATTACCCACAAGCGGCGGCACAGCAGCACAGCGCATAGCTGCCGCAGAGGCGGTTGACTATGCCGGCAGGGTACTTAACCCGGTTGTAGACCCGCTTTGGAATAAGCATGGCCCGAACAAAGGCGAACTAGGCAACGTTTTACCCAGTCCGGTGGAGCTGGAACTGGTAGTCTTGGAAAATGGTCAGATTATCAGCGTATCCATGCGCAAGCGTTCCAATCTGGCAGCCATGAACCAGGCAGCGGAAAAACTGATGGACGAGCTGCGCTCACTGCGACTTACCAGCTTGCCCGCCGCAGGCATTAAGTCAAAACGCCTGGAAATCCTCTTGACTTTGACTACCAGCGCAAACTGAAACTCTGCCAGTTAATGCTGGCTGATTACAAACACATCCATCCTTTTGTTAATGTGCGAAGTTGCGTGACGAACACAAATAACTTCAGTCAAAAATATTTTTTAATCTGCGTTCATCCGCAGATAAAAAACATGTGCACAAATACCGCTTATAGCTTTAGCGACAAACTGGTTTTATTCGCATGTTGAGATTCAAAAAAGCCCTCTTGATCACTTTGCCGTCACTGCTAACTGTGCTGGGGCTGGGATATGCACTTTTCAAGCAAAAACAAACAGTCAAGCCAGACCCGGCGGCAAATGAAACCGAATTGCATGAAATCTGGGACGAACCTGCTGAAGGCTTCATATGGCCAGCTGACACAGGAGAAACGATTAAAGAAAATGCAGATGTAGCAGTAAATACTACAACGCCGGAAAATAACGAGCCTGCGGCTCAGGAATCCTTGACCTTAGCCCAAGCTGAAGCGCAATTGCAGGAGCTGGCCGGCGACCTGTCTGATCTGCCGCTCTGGCAAAAATGGCTGGCACAAACCAAACCGTTGCAACGCGTAGTAATCGCCATGGAAGCACTGGCTCTGGGCGAAAGACCGGTACAAGCACTGGATTTCATGCTACCGCAAAAACCCTTTGCAGCCGAAAAAAAAGGTGGACAATGGCGGCAAAACCAAGTCAGTTGCCAACGCTTTGCCGCAGCAACACAGCTTTTCTGTTCCTTGAACCCCACACGTTGCGCCACGCTCTATCTGTATTTGGAACCAGCCTTGCAAGAAGCCTGCCGTGCCTTAGGATATCAAGATAAAAAAGTACGAGATTTACTAACTGAAGCTTGCAGCACCATCCTGAGCGCGCCAATCCTGGAAGAAGAACCACCCCTGATTAAAGGTGGCCGTGAAGGAATATATTATTGGCAAAATGCAGAACTGGAAAACCTGAATGCCGCCCAAAAGCTGTTTTTGCGCATGGGACATGAAAATGCCGCTAAAGTGCGCAGCCAAGTGGAAGCAATAGCTATGGAACTGAAATTATACCGAGAAGATTAAAAGCCATGCAAGTTTTTTGGACGCCAAGACAAAGCTTGCGGAAATTATCCGCCGACTTCATGCGTATCTCTCAGCTAAGGCATCATTGCAGCATGCAACAGTTGGCCTGCTTAATAGTTATGCTGCTGCTGTCAACTTGTCCGGCACAAGACGTTAAATTTGAACCTGGTTTGGCACGCATCGCACAATTCAGCGAAGACGCCCAGGCCATGTATCGCAACTACCCTAATGCCTTACCGTCCCTGCTGCGCCATATTAACCAGAAGACCAGCTTCAAGGTGCTGCCCGAACCAGTCATTATCAGCGATTTCAGTGATGAAAGACTGCGACAGTGCCCGTTTCTCTATGTAAATTTCGCCGACCGAAAAGAATGGAACTTCAGCGATGCCGAGATCAGGGGTCTGCGTGAATATTTGGAAAGAGGCGGCTTTATGTATATAGACGCAGGCATCACTGCTTCTTTCCTGCGTGAACACCCTAACCTGGGACAACATCACAGCTATGCGGAATGGGAGGCCTGCCCGGAAATCAACCAGGCTTTTAAGCAGGTTTTCCCTGAACTGGAATTTCAAGCACTGAAACGCTCCGACTCGCTCTTCTCGGCTTTTTATCAAGGACTGCCCGACACCTCGCTTTTGCCAGATTCAGTCAGGTCTTATACCGAACAGGAAAAATGGCCTGATGGCACCTATTCAGCCGTGGCTCTGCGCCTCAAAGGCAGAATTGCTGTACTGGTCACCCCCATAGTAGCCATGGGCTGGGCTAAAAACAGCTTGGAACAATGGGAAACATATATACGGTTCCGCATACTGGAAGGAAATGAAAAACTGCCGGAAATGCTCGCTACGGCAGCATATAGCGGCCCTAAATTCGAAGTAACCCGTGAGGACGGCGGCAAGGATATTATCTACTGCCAGGAAGGCGCGCTGCCGGCATGGGTGCAGGAACCCGATGGTAACTGGCGCATCTTCAGATATTATGCCAGCCAGGAAATAAGTGACTTCGCACATCAGTTCTATACCCAACTGGGTACAAATATAATAGTATATGCGCTGACTAATTGAAAACCTGGCCAAAAAGAGAAACGCAAAACCACACCGTCAAATATTAGACATTTGGCAGAGGATTGGGATATTCAGATAACTGAACCTCTGTGAAGTTGTGCTGGCACTGTTTTGGTTTTCGGGATGATTCATTAAGCCTTGCCAGCACTTCTTCGAGCGGTTTTCCCGGCACGGAGCGCCAAACGTGCCTTCCCCA